>NZ_BCBH01000005.1:0-248168 GCF_001320525.1 Pseudomonas sp. NBRC 111131
ACGAGATTGGCCAATTGCTACGCCAGGAACGCCTGGTATGGGCCGCCGCCGAAGGCTTCTGCCCGCAGGAACAACGGCCGATGCCGGTGGCCCTGTTCAACACCGACTGCTTTTGCCGCGCCTGGACCTGCAACGCCCTTGAGGCGCAGGGCATCGACTATCGCATCGCCTATACCAGCCCCAGCCTGGCGGCGATCTTTGCCATCGTCACAGCCGGGCTGGCGGTGACGGCGCAACTGCAGAGCCTGATTGGCGGGAATATCCGCATCCTCGGCGAGCAAGAAGGGTTGCCGCAGTTACCCGTGGCCAATGTAATGCTGTTGCGTAATACGCAGAGCCAGTCACCGATCACCGACTGCATGGCCGACTACATCATCGAAGGGTTCAAATAACCCGGACCGGCTGCGCCCCTCGGCTCAGAGCTCAAACCCCAGCATCAAAGCGCACACCACCAGAAACACGCAGAACATCCCCCGCAAGACCTTCTCGGGCAGCGCATGGGCCAGGCGCACCCCCCAACTGATGCTGAGCAGGCCACCCACTGCCAACGGAATGCCCACGCCCCAGTCGACACTGTGGTGCACCCCGTACGTCAGCAAGGTCACCATGGTGCTCGGTGCAGCCAGCGCCAGTGACAACCCCTGCGCCACCACCTGAGTGGTGCCGAACACACTGGTCAGGATCGGCGTAGCCACCACCGCGCCACCCACGCCGAACAGGCCACCCATGGTCCCGGCAAAGCTGCCCAGCACGCCCAGCCAAGGCCAGGCATAGCGCAGTTCAGCGCTTGGTGGGGCGACCTTGAGGAACATCCGCGCGACGTTCCAGACAGCCAACGCCACCAGAAAGCCGACGAAGCCCAGACGCATGGCGTGGGCATCGATGCCCACCGCCCAGATCGACCCCAGCCAGGCGAACACAAAGCTGCACAGTGACAACGGCACGGCATGGCGCAGTTCGATGCGGTTGCGTTGGTGATAGCGCCACAGCGCCAGCAGCACGTTCGGCACCACCATCACCAGCGCCGTGCCCTGGGCCAACTGCTGATCGAGGCCGAACAGCACCCCCAGCGCCGGAATCGCGATCAGCCCGCCGCCTATGCCGAACAGCCCACCCATGGTGCCCAGTGCAGCGCCCAGCACGATATACAACAACCACTCGATCATCAGGGTCTCATCCGCCTGTTTTTGACAATGGGGGCATGCTAACGATTGGGCGCTGGCAGGGAAACGCACAGCAACGCACAATGGCTATGCGTTTTCCGCAAAAGCGACCGGTCATGAACCCAGACACCCTTACCGAACAACTGAGCCTTTTTCTGGATGTGCTGGAAACCGGCAGCTTTTCTGCCGCCGCCCGCCGGCATCCACTGACCCCTTCGGCGGTGGCCCGGCGCATCGACACCCTCGAAAACGCCGTCGGCAGCCGCCTGTTCACCCGTAGCACCCATGCCGTGCGCGCCACACCGGCGGGCAATGCCTTCGCCGAACGCGCCCGGCGCATCATCGAAGAGCTGCGCCTGGCCCGTGCCGAAGCCGTTTCACTGAGCAATGCCCCAGAAGGGCTGATCCGAATCGACGCCCCAGCTGCCTTTGGCCGCCGTCACCTGGCCCCGGCCATCGCCGACTTCCTGGTGGCCTACCCCGGCCTGGACGTGCACCTGCGGCTGATCGACAGCTTTGTCGACCTGCACGGCAGTCACCTAGGTGAAGTGGACCTGGTGCTGCGCGCCGGTCCCCTGGCCGATACCCGCTTGGTCGCCACACCGCTGGCTTACATGGTGCGCATCGCCTGCGCCAGCCCCGCCTACCTGGCCAGCCGCGGCGTACCCACCTGCCCCAGCGAGCTGCCCGAACACGATGGCCTGGACTGGGACGGCCTGGCACCGCCCTTCGCCTGGCGCTTCGATGTTGCCGGGCGGCCCCGGGTGTATCGCCCGTCACGCATGCGCATGGCCGCTAACAACGCCGAAACCTTGCTGTTCGGAGCGCTTGCAGGCCTAGGTATCGCCCACCTGCCCACCTGGCTGATCAGCGAATACCTGCTGCGCGGTGAGTTGCTACCGCTGTTCTGTCACAACGGCCTGCCGGCGGCGGAGACCAGCGGAATTTATGCGCTCCGCCTGGAACATGAAACGAACTCTCGCAGCCGCTTGCTGCTCGAATTCCTCAAGAGCCGCTTCAGCCCGATACCACCGTGGGACCTGGCACTGCGCAGCGAACTGCATTGGCAATGAGCGCACTAACAATCAGCGTGCTAGATTCCCCAACTGATTACATTCAAGGACCTGCATGAACGCCGAGACCCAAGCCTCCTCTGACGCGCAGCTGCTGGACAACCAGGTCTGTTTTGCCTTGCATTCGACCTCGCTGCTAATGACCAAGGTCTACAAACCCTTGCTCCAGGCCCTGGGGCTGACCTACCCGCAATATCTAGCCATGCTTGTGTTGTGGGAGCAGGACGGTTTGACCGTGGGAGAAATCAGCCAGCACCTGCTCACCGACCCCGGCTCGCTCACCCCCCTGCTCAAGCGCCTGGAAAGCGAAGGCTTGCTCAAGCGCAACCGCAGCCGCGAAGACGAACGGGTGGTATTGGTGCAACTGACCGACAAGGGTCGCGCCTTGCAGCAGCAGGCCAAAACGGTGCCGCAGTGCATCCTCAAGGCCACCGGTCGCAGCCTGGAGCGCCTGCAACAGCTGCAGGCCGACCTGCTCGAGTTGCGCGAGAGTCTGCAAAAGAACCTCTGAGGGCTATGCTGTGTGATGCCCGTTCGGATGAGCGGTTGCGATTTATCTTGCGCGCAAACTAATTGCGCGCTAATTTAAATCCCGTACCCACCCGGCGCCTCTGGTCACACCAGAGCGCCCTGCACACTAGCGAGGCTCAAGATGCAAAAGGTCACTCCGCTGTACATCGCAGAAGCCACCTCCACTGGCGGTCGCGACGGTAAATCTCGCTCCAGCGACGGCAAGCTGGAGGTCAAGCTGAGCACCCCCAAGGAACTGGGCGGCGCTGGCGGTGATGGCACCAACCCTGAGCAGATGTTCGCCGCGGGTTATTCGGCCTGTTTTATCGGCGCATTGAAGTTTGTGGCCGGCCAGGAGAAAAAACAGCTGCCGGCTGACGCCTCGATCACCGCCAAGGTCGGCATTGGCCAGATCCCAGGTGGGTTCGGCCTGGACATCGACCTGCACATCAACCTGCCCGGCCTGGCCCAAGCCGATGCCGAAGGGCTGGTGGAAAAAGCACACAAGGTTTGCCCGTACTCCAACGCCACACGCGGCAACGTGGATGTGCGCTTGCATGTGACGGTCTGACCCCAGAGGCGCACGCCTGGGAAACAAAAAAACCCGGCCAAGGCCGGGTTTTTGCGCATCGCAAGAAGCATTACTTCTTGGAACGGCCCTTGAAGCTGTTGTCGCGAGTGTCGATGTCGATCCACTCGTCGATCTGGATGAAGTCGGCAACCTGGATCTCAGTACCGTTCTTCAGTTTGGCAGGCTTCATGACCTTGCCCGAGGTGTCGCCGCGAGCAGCGTTCTCGGTGTAGACAACCTGACGGCTGATGGTGGTCGGCAGTTCAACCGACACCAGGCGGCCTTCGAAGAAGACGGCTTCACAGATGTCTTCCATGCCTTCTTCGATGTACGGCAGAACGGCGTCGATGTCTTCGGCGTTCAGTTCGTACATGGTGTAGTCGGTGGTGTCCATGAAGGTGTACGAGTCACCGCTGATGAACGACAGGGTCGCTTCTTTGCGATCCAGGATCACGTCATCCAGCTTGTCGTCCGCACCGTAGACGGTTTCGGTCTTGTAGCCGGTCAGCAGGTTTTTCAGCTTGGTCTTCATGATCGCGCTGTTGCGACCCGACTTGGTGAACTCGGCTTTTTGAACCAGCCACGGGTCGTTGTCGATCCGCAGTACGGTACCGGGTTTCAGTTCTTTACCAGTTTTCATTACGAAGTATCCGAATCTGGATGGATTTATAAAAATCGAGGCCGCATATCATAGCCAATTTCGGTAAAACTGTACCAGCGCCTTGGCAAGGTCCGGCCGAGCGGCCTGGCGGGCGGCCCAATCCCGGGCATGCTGTTGCAGCTGCGGCCAATGTTTGCGGGCGCCTTGCCAGGCCTGGTGCATGTCGCGATCCATGTTCCAGGCGCGCCACAATGCCACCATTGCCTCGCCGGCGGCGTCCGACAAACCCTGTCGATAAAGCTTCAGAAACGCTTCGAGCTTTTCCCAGTGGGCGTTTTCTTCCTGCACATAGATGTGCCACAGCATCGGGCGACCGGCCCACTGCGCCCGCACGAACGAGTCCTCGCCGCGCACGGCATTGAAGTCGCAGCACCACAACAGGCGGTCATAATCGTCCTGGCTGACGAACGGCAGGACCTGCACGGTCAGTGCGCCTCGCTGGAACAGTTCGCCGACCTGAGGCTGCGCTACGCCCAGCCAAGGGCCAAGGTCAGCCAGGATACGGCCCTGCGGGACCAGCAGGTGCGTTGCGCAGGTGTCGGCCGCCAATGCATCGAGCCAGGCACCGAGTTGCGGGTTTTCGTAGGCGAACAGCGAGATCAGCAGGGCATCGGCCTGCACGTGCACACCCAGCCCCTGCAGGAACGCAGCACGCGCCTGGGCAGAATGCTGGAAGGCCTGGCGACGCGGCAGCAAGGTTGCCTCACGCAGCAGCCCACCGGTCTTGTCGGTAAACCCCGGGAAGAAAAATACTTTGCGCAGCCCATTGGGCTGGGGCGACGGCAAACCGTGGCAGCCTTCCACCCAGTCCTCTGCGCTGAGGTAGTCGAGGTTCAGCCACAGTACCGGCGTTTCACGGGCGCGCATGGCGTCGACGTATTGCGCCGGCAACTGGCAGGCAAAAGCACCGATAACCACATCGGCCGGTGCCACAGGCTGCCATTCGCTCAGCCAGGCGCGCACCTCCACCCCCTGCTGCCATTGCTGCGCGGCGCTGGCGTCGGCGCCCGGGCACAGGGGCACGAAGGCGTTCAAGTCGTCGACCCACAGGCGCACCGCCACGCCGTGTTCGGCCACCAGTTGCCGGGCCAGGCGCCAAGTCACGCCAATGTCGCCGTAATTGTCGACGACCGTGCAGAAGATGTCCCAGGTGACGTTCATGTGCCCTTCCCCGCCCGGCGCAAAAACCGCGAATTCTGCGGCTAAATTGTCGCAGACAAAAGCACCGGCGCTGAAAAACCGCCCGACGCCATGCGACAATGGCGCCTGGACCCACCTTGCCAGGAGGCCGCCGTGCGCCGCCACCGTGAACTGACGATCACCCTCAAACCCTTGCAACTGATCCTGTGTGTGGCGCTCGGCCTGTGGCTAGGTGCCGTGGCCATCGCCTTGAGCCTGTGGCTGGCCTTGCAGCTTTGGCCCGACCAGGTGCAACCGCTGGCCCAGGCCGTTGCGCCGGCCATCGCCCAGCCGCCAGCCCCGCCTGCGCATCCTGTGGATGCACAAAGCGAGATGTTCGAGCGTTACAAGGACATCCTGCACAAGCAGGAACTGCAACAGGCCGCCGATGCTGCCCAAGGTAACCCACGCAAGCTCAACAGCCCCAAGTGCCAGTTCTGGCTCTCGCAAAACCGCACCGCGCCGACCGACAAGAGCCAGGCCAACGTGCTGGAGTTCTGTTACTGATGATGGACAAGGCTACCCTGCTCGCACGCATTGTCGCGGCGCTGGAAACGGACATGGACGTACTGCGCCGCGCCGCCCAGACCGCCTACGAAGCCGCCCTCGCCGAAGAGAACATCGCCGAGAACAAGTACGACACCCTGGGCCTGGAAGCCTCGTACCTGGCCACCGGTCAGGCGCGGCGCACGGCCGAGATCCGCCAGGCGCTGGTGATCTATCAGCAGTTGCTATTGCGCGATTATGACCCAGTGCGTGGGATACAGATCAGTAACCTGGTGACCTTGGAAGATGAGACAGGTGCCCGGCGTCACCTGTTCCTGGGCCCGGAGGCGGCGGGCTTGAAAGTGGATGGCGGGGACGGATGGGTGACGGTCATCACGCCGCGTTCGCCGTTGGGGCAGCAACTGATGGGCAAGAAGGTCGATGATGAAGTGAGCCTGGGAACACAGGCGCTCTTCGTCATCGAGGTTGTCTGAGCTGGCCGGCTACAGGCAAAACCGGCCTCACGAGGCCTTACGCTGTTCACTGGCTCAAGTGAAGGGGTTGGAAGCGGCCAGCATTGGCACTGCTCGCCTATGCCCCTGCCAGCGCATCGAACCGCCCTGCCCACCCCCGTTCGGCAAACTGCTCCTGCACGAACTCAATGAACGCCCGCGTCTTGCCCGGCAACAGCTTGTGCTCAGCGTAATACAGGCTGATGTGCCCGTCCTCCACATACCAGTCCGGCAACACCCGCTGCAATTGCCCGCCTTCCAGGTAAGGCACGGCGAACGGCAGGCTGACCAGGGCAATACCCAACCCTTGCTGAGCCACTGCGCACGCCGCATCTGAATCACTCATGGTCATCGCCTGGCGCAATTGCAGTGGCTGCTGCTGCTGCCAGCGACTGGTCAATGGCCACGAGCGCACGCGGCCAGTTTGCGGCGAGCGAATCAGAATACCGGCATGAAGCTCAAGCTCCTGGGGCTGCTCAATCGCCTCGTACCGCGCCAGGTAGGCCGGTGCCGCCACCAATACCCGGTGCGCCGGGGCCAGCTTGCGCGCCACCACCCCGGGCGGCAACTCGAAACCGCCGCCAATGGCGGCATCGAAGCCTTGGCCAATCAAGTCGACCTGACGGTTATCGAAATGCCAGTCCGGGATGATCGCCGGGTAACGCCGTAAAAACTCACCCAGCAGCGGTAACACGTAGAGCCGGCCAAATACGGTGCCCATGCTCACCCGCAACAGCCCCGCTGGCTGGCCCTCGGCGCTGGCCAGGTTGGCCACGGCGTACTGGATGGTACGGAAGCTGTCACCCACTTCACCCAGAAAACGCTGGCCGGCCTCGGTCAGTGTCAGCTTGCGCGTACTACGCTGGAACAGCCGTACACCCAGGCGTCCTTCCAACTGAGCCACATGCTTGCCCACGGCGGCAGGTGTGAGGCTCAAGCGGCGGGCCGCTTCGGCAAAGCTGCCAACCTCAGCGCTGCGGATGAAACACTCGAGGGCGTTGAACGATTCCATGGCCATGATTGGCAACCCAAAGTTTACTCTGCCGATAGCGATTACCATCTTATCAGCGATTAATCATCAGCCGATACTGCACCCCATCCAAGGCATTCAGCCTTAGTTTGAACAGGAGATCGACATGTCCAAGCACCTTACGCTCGAAGGTAAAGCCGCCCTGGTCCAGGGCGGCTCGCGCGGCATTGGCGCCGCCATCGTCCGCCGCCTGGCCCAGGAAGGCGCACAGGTTGCGTTCACCTACGTCAGTTCGCAAGGCCCGGCCAACGACCTGGTCGAGCAAGTCAAGGCAGCCGGTGGCCAGGCACTGGCCCTGCGCGCCGACAGCGCCGATGCTGCCGCTGTACAACTGGCGGTGGACGACACCGTGAAAGCGTTCGGCCGCCTCGATATCCTGGTCAACAACGCTGGCGTCCTGGTGGTAGCGCCGCTGGCAGACTTCGACCTCGCAGACTTCGACCGCACCCTGGCCGTCAACGTGCGCAGCGTGTTCGTCGCAAGCCAGGCCGCCGCCCGCTACATGGGTCAGGGGGGGCGCATCATCAATATCGGCAGCACCAATGCCGAGCGCATGCCGTTTGCCGGCGGCGCGCCGTATGCCATGAGCAAGTCGGCCTTGGTTGGCCTGACCCGCGGCATGGCGCGTGATCTGGGGCCACAGGGGATTACCGTGAACAATGTCCAGCCAGGGCCAGTGGACACTGACATGAACCCGGCAAGCGGCGAATTTGCCGAGAGCCTGATCCCGCTCATGGCGATCGGCCGTTACGGCCAGGCGGATGAAATTGCCAGCTTCGTGGCGTACCTGGCCGGGCCAGAGGCGGGGTACATCACCGGGGCCAGCCTGACCGCCGACGGGGGTTTCGCCGCCTGATCGAAGGGTTACCGTTACCGGCCCTGCGCGGGTCAACCCGCGCAGGGCTCCCCCAACCGCGCCTCATCTGCGTTCAAGATGAACAACGTGACAACGAGCCAATGGCGCCACGCCTGACACTTATTGATACTGGCGACCCATTACTGCCGCCCGCAACGAGATTTCCATGAACACCCCGACCTTGAGCCGCGCCTTGATTCTGCTGATGGCCACCGCCACCGGCCTGGCCGTGGCCAGCAATTATTACGCACAGCCCCTGCTGCACAGCATCGCCGAACAGTTCGGTTTGAGCACCGCCAGCGCCGGCAGCATCGTCATTGCCGCCCAGCTCAGCTACGGTGCAGGCCTACTACTGCTAGCACCGCTGGGCGATCTTTTCGAGCAGCGACGGCTGATCGTGGTGATGACAGCCATTTCCACCTTGGGCCTGGTGATCAGCGCCTGCGCCCCAAGCCTGCCTTGGCTGATCCTCGGCACCACGCTGACCGGCCTGTTCTCGGTGGTGGCCCAGATACTGGTGCCCATGGCCGCAACCTTGAGCGCGCCTGAGCAACGGGGCCGCGCCATTGGCACGTTGATGAGCGGCTTGCTGCTGGGCATCCTGCTGGCGCGCACCGCCGCTGGCTTCATGGCCGAGCTGGGAGGCTGGCGCAGCATCTATGTTCTGGCCGCCATGCTGATGGCCATCACCGCGCTCGCTCTGTACCGCAGCTTGCCGCAACACCACAGCCATGCCGGGCTGAAGTACCCGGCGCTGATCGGCTCGGTGTTCCGCCTGTTCAAGGACGAGCCCGTGCTGCGCCTGCGCTCGCTGCTCGGCTTGCTGGCGTTCAGCTTGTTCGCCCTGTTCTGGACACCCCTGGCGTTCCTCCTGGCCAAAGAGCCCTACCACTATTCCGATGCAGTGATCGGCCTGTTCGGTCTGGCAGGGGCAGCAGGTGCCTTGTCGGCCAACTGGGCCGGGCGCCTGGCAGACCGCGGCAAAGGCTCGCTGGGCACCACCGTGGGGCTGGTGGCACTGTTGCTGTCATGGGTACCGCTGGGCTTTGCCGAGCACTCGCTGGCAGCCTTGCTCGTTGGCGTACTGGTGCTGGACCTGGCCGTGCAACTGGTGCATGTGAGCAATCAGAATGCAGTGATTGCCCTTCGGCCTGAAGCACGCACGCGGCTGAACGCCGGCTACATCACCTGCTATTTCATCGGTGGCGCATTGGGCTCATTGCTGGGCACGCAGCTGTTCGAGCGCCAGGGCTGGATGGGTATCGTGGTCGCCGGGTTGCTGATCGGGGCCTTGGCCCTGGCGCTATGGGCGCTGGCCGAACGCAAGCGCAAACGTGGCTTGCCGGCCTGCGCGGCATAGCGCCACAACCCTCCGTCGCCTTGTCGTTGACTTGCCCTTTGCACCAGCGCATCAGTAAGCGTTGGTCAAAGCTCTTTCACTACAGGACGACCCCATGACAAGGCTCACGGTGCAATCCGGTGATTTCTTGCAAGGTGAAGGCGAGTACCGCAATGGATCGCTCACACTCAAGACCCCGCGCAGCCCCTCGCCTGGCGAGCGGATTTCCCTGACCCGCATCACTGACTTGCGGCTTGCCAGCCTGGAGTCCAGCCGCAGCCTGGGCACTGCCCTGGGCTGGGGCATGGCCGGTGCGCTGGTAGCAGGCCCGGTAGGGTTGCTGGCCGGCCTGTGGCTGGGTGGCAAAGAGGAGGAAGCCACCTTCCTGGCCACCTTCAAGGACGGTCGCAAACTGATGGCCAGCACGGATGGCAAGACCTGGTCGAAGATCGATGACAGTTGGCGCCAGCATCGACGCCCGCCTGTCAGCGACTGAGCAATGACTCGATGACACCGTGCTGCGGCTGACCGTGGATAACGTCTTCGACATACGCTATTGGCGGGATATAGGGGATTACCTGGGTGACCACTACCTGTTCCAGGGGACGCCGAGGACCGCACGGTTGTCGGCTTCCGTGAGTTTCTGACGGGTCGAGGGGCCGCTTTGCGGCCCCAATACCCTGAAAACAAAAAGCCCCCGGACTTTTCAGTTCGGGGGCTCTTCGTAGAATGTGGCGGTGAAGAAGGGATTTGAACCCTTGATACGATTTCTCGTATACACACTTTCCAGGCGTGCTCCTTCGACCACTCGGACACTTCACCGTTTTCTCTTCAAGCTGTTCAGCCTGTCGAGGCGCGCTAATTTAGTAGAAGAGCTTTTCTTTGGCAAGCATTTTTTTCAATTTTTTCATGCATTTAAGCCAACCCACTGAAAACCCCAGCCTGCCACGGCATTGCTGCCAATCTCGCCAGCGCTTTTACCACCCGCCCACGCCGCGCCCCGGCAGCACACGGCATGGCGCGCCAACGCTGACTGATCGGTCAGCCTTGCTGCTTTACCTGGCCCGCCGCGCTGGGTAACGTCATCGCCACGCCCCCTAAAGGACTCTGTCATGAGCGAGCTGATTACCTACCATGCCGAAGACGGCATCGCCACCCTGACCCTGAACAACGGCAAGGTCAATGCCATTTCTCCGGATGTCATCACCCAGTTCAACGCTGCGCTCGACCGCGCCGTCCAGGACCGCGCGGTGCTTATCATCACCGGCCAACCGGGCATTCTGTCTGGCGGCTATGACCTCAAGGTGATGACCGCCGGCCCGAAGGAAGCAGTCGGCCTGGTCACCGCCGGTTCTACCCTGGCGCGGCGGCTGTTGTCGCACCCCTTCCCGGTGATTGTCGCCTGCCCCGGCAACGCGGTGGCAAAAGGGGCCTTCCTGCTGCTGTCGGCCGACTACCGCATCGGCGTCGAAGGGCCGTACAAGATCTGCCTGAACGAAGTGCAGATCGGCATGACCATGCACCACGCCGGTATCGAACTGGCCCGCGACCGCCTGAGCCGGGCGGCCTTCCAGCGCTCGGTCAACAATGCCGAGGTTTTCGACCCGCACGGCGCCGTTGAGGCTGGCTTTCTCGACAAGGTGGTATCGGCCGAGCAACTGCAGGACGCTGCTCTGAGCGCGGCGCGCGAGCTGAAAAAGCTGAACATGCTGGCGCACAAGAACACCAAGCTGAAGGTGCGCAAGGCGTTGCTGGATGCGCTGGACGAGGCGATCCTGCTGGACCAGAATCATATGGGCTGACGCTCCCGCTTGAGAGGGATCAGAATCGGCAGTGGGCCATGGACGTAGAGCCGGCGACAGGGCCATCAGCCCAGACGCCTGACCGAGGGTTTGCCCAACACAGTGCACAGCCGTACACTGCACCGCGACTGTCTGGTGTGAGTCGTACCATGCTCTACTCCCTTCGCATGCTCCTGCTGGCGCTGCATTTTCTGCTGGTAGGAGTCATCGGCCTGCTGATTGGCCTGCTGCGCCCCTTCAACCGTGACAACAGCCGCGTGTTCGCCCGCCTTTACAGCTTGCCCGCCACTTGGCTGATGCGCATCAAGGTCAAGGCCGAAGTTGGCCCGCTGTGGGACCAGCCACCCGGCTGCGTGATCGTTGCCAATCACCAATCCAACTTCGACCTGTTCATCCTCGGCCATGTGGTGCCGCAGCGAACCGTCGCCATCGGCAAGAAAAGCCTGGGCTGGATTCCGCTGTTCGGGCAGCTGTTCTGGCTGGGCGGCAACGTGCTAGTGGACCGCAAGAACGCCTACCAGGCGCGCAAGGCCATGCAGGTGACCACCCGCATCCTGCGTGACGACACCTCGATCTGGATCTTCCCGGAAGGCACGCGTAACCCCGACGAGCAGTTGCTGGCTTTCAAGAAAGGGGCATTCCACATGGCCATCGAAGCGGGTGTGCCGATCGTGCCGGTGTGTGTCAGCCGTTATGCGCGACGCCTGAGCCTGAACAGTTGGCGGCGGCGTACGGTGATTGTGCGCTCGCTGCCCCCCATTGCCACCGCGGGCTTGAGCCAGCAGGACCTGCCGGCGCTGATCGAACAGTGCCGCGGGCAGATGCAGCAGTGCATCGACCACATGGAAGGCGAGCTGGCCAACCAGTAGGTTGCCCTTGCGCGCCTTACAGCCCAAGCTGTAACCCGTGTACAACCGAAGAAGTGGATCACCATGGGGCGAGTCGTGGCATCGGCGGTTTACAGCGCCGGCAGAAAGGTCACCAACATCAGCATCGACGAAGGCGCCGAATGGGCACGCAAGCCGGGACACTTCGTGTGGATCGGCCTGGAGGAGCCCAACGCCGAAGAACTGGCCAACTTGCAGTCGCAGTTCAACCTGCACGAACTGGCCATCGAGGATGCCCTGGAGAAACACAGCCGGCCCAAGCTGGAAACCTTCGGCGACGCCCTGTTCATCGTCACCTATTCGCCGGTGCGCCACGAAGGCAAGCTGGAGTTCATCGAGACACACATTTTTGCCGGTAACGGCTACATCATCACCTGCCGCAACGGGCACTCCAAATCCTATGCCCTGGTCCGCCAACGCTGTGAAGCACGCCCCTTGCTGCTGGAACACGGTGAGGACTTCGTGCTCTACGCGCTGCTGGACTTCGTCACCGAAAACTACCAGCCCGTCAGCGAGGCCATCCACGGCGAGATCGAGGAGCTGGAGCAGAGCGTCCTCAGTGGCTCGCTGCTGGAGGAAGACATCCGTCGCCTGCACGGCCTGCGCCGCGACATCCTGCGACTGCGCCGCTACGTGGCACCGATGGTGGAAATCAGCGAAGAACTGCAGCGCCTGAGCTTTCCGTTCATCGACAAGAACATGCGCCCGTACTTTCGCGACGTCCAGATCCACGTGACACGGCAGATGGAAGACCTGGTGGGGATCCGCGACATCGCCAGCCAGACCATCGAGATCGGCATGCTGCTGGAATCGTCACGGCAAAGTATCGTGCAACGCAAGTTTGCGGCGTGGGCGGCGATTCTGGCCTTCCCCACGGCCATTGCCGGGATTTACGGGATGAACTTCCAGAACATGCCGGAGCTGGGGTGGCATTACGGCTATTTCGCGGTACTGGGGGTGATTGGGCTGGGCTGCGCAGGTCTGTATGCCAGCTTCAAGAAGTCGGGCTGGCTTTGAGGGCCCAATCGCCGGCACGCCGGCGATTGGGCTGCTACGCCGCCCCGAGCATCAGGCAGCGCTATCGCGGGCCTTGGTCGGCTGCTGGACGAAACGCAACATCCACTCCCCTACCAAGTCGCCCTGGTGCTCGGTCGCCAGGCTAGCGATCGCCTTGTGGTACACCTCATCACCCAGGTAATCCTGGCGCGCATCGAGCAGCGCCCGGGAATAGTCATGGACGAACTCAGGGTGGCCCTGGAAGCAAAGCACCTGGTCCCGAATGTGGTAGGCCGCGTTAGGGCAGAAATCACTCGACGCAATTACCGTGGCGCCTTCGGGCAGCTCGGTGACCTGGTCTTGGTGGCTGATCAGCAGGGTCAGCTCGGAGACCTCAGGGTCCATCCATGGCGCGTGTGCCGCCAGCGAATACCGGTGCACGCCTACACCCCAGCCCTTTTCAGCGCGCTCGGCCTTGCCGCCGAGGGTCAGCGCCAGCAATTGATGGCCAAAACACACCCCGAGCAACTTCTCACCGCGCTCGTACAACGTGAGCAGGTACGCCTTCAGGGTCTGGATCCACGGGTCGGTGCCGAATGAATCAGCCTTGCTACCGGTCACCAGGTAGGCATCGAAGCGTTCGTCATCGGCGGGGTAGTCGCCGTTCATCACGTTGTACACACGAAACTCGGCTGCGATCGGCTGCCGCGAGAAGAGCTGCTCGAACATCCTTCCGTAGCCCTGGTACTGCGCGGTCAACTCCGGTCGCAGGACATCGGTTTCAAGGATGCAGATGCGTAACGACATAGGGATAGTCCTGAACGACATGAGTGGGAATCTGCTGTAGAGACTGACGCGAAAGGCACGTACAAGCAAGTAGGCCGCACTGACGAACGGTCACATTTTGTCGGCCCTCTGCAGAGGCGTATGCGGGTGTCTAGCCAGAGGCTGTCAACGAAATGGCCCTTGGCCGCAGTGCAATCTGAAATAAAAAAGCCAAACTTATAGAACAAAGAGTTCTTAAACAGAGATGACGTTCGCCCTACTGTAGGTTGTATATCGACTCTAAGAGGCAAGCAGTACCGGCGTGCCCGCACGCCACTGTGATCGACCCGAAGCGCGACAAGGAAGCCAACGGGTATTCAGGAATAACAACAAGAAGGCGGTCCGCCATGTTCAGACACTCGAAACTGCGTCAAGCTGGACTCATTCTTTTCGCCACCACACTGCTATTGATCCTGCCGAACCTTTCACGCTTGTTCGGTTGACGGCGGCTGTGGCTTTGACGGGCAATGCCCAGGTAACCTGCCGGCCTTGACGGTCGGAGATTGCCCATGCGCCATTGTTTTGCCCTGCTTGCGCTTCTTCTTAGCCTGCCGCTAGCGGCGGCGCAACTGCACCTGGAGTTGGGCAATATGTCGCGCCAATGGGACAGCAACGAACTGCTGGTCCATCCGCAGGCCCGCGACATCCGTATCGATCAGGACGTTTCCTACAAGCGGCCCATGCGCTATCGCGCCGTGCCGTTGGCCACCTTGCTCACGGGCATAAAGCCCGATGACCATCTGCAAGCCGTGGCGCTGGATGGATTCGCCGCCGAGATGCCCGCCGCAGCGTTGCTGCAGGAGGGCCCGGCACGCGCTTGGTTGGCCGTTGAAGACCCTGCCAAGCCATGGCCGGCCTTGGGCAAGGGGAAACCCAGTGCCGGGCCGTTTTATCTGGTATGGACCGCCCCCCAGGCCAATGGCATCCGCCCAGAGCAATGGCCGTTTCAGATCGCCACGATCCGCCGGTTGGCATCGGTCGAGCAGCGCTTCCCGGCGCTGCTGCCCGACCCCAACCTGCCAACCGATGACCCGGTGCGCAAAGGCTTCGCTCTGTTCCAGCAAAACTGCCTCGCCTGCCACCGGCTAAATGGCGCGGGTGATGCGCAGTTCGGGCCGGACCTGAACCTGCCCCATAACCCTACTGAGTATTTTCAGCCGGCGTTCTTGCGCCAGTACATCCGCAACCCGCAAAGCTTGCGGCAATGGCCACAGGCGCGTATGCCCGGGTTTAGCGACAGTGTATTGAGTGAACAGGAGTTGGATGCGTTGCTGGCTTACCTGCGCCATATGGCCGGGCGCAAGCCTTGAACCCGGCCGCACGAAAGACAAGTGGCCTGCTGAGGATGGGCTGCATGGCAGCCCCCCAGGGTTCAGGCAATCGGCCGCTCTTGCTTGACGCCCCACCCTTCTACCTCACCGCCATAGGGTGAAACGGCCTGCTCGAACGTTTCTTCGAAGTCACCAATACCACCATAGGTGGCGTACATGATCTTGCTCAGCTCCAAGTGCCACACACCATCGTCCCGTTCACGCACCTGAGCATTGAGCGACTCACCGCGAAACTGACCGGCGGCCCTTCGCGCGCCGGCTTCATCTGGAAATACCGCGTAGAACTCGATGGGGTGGATACGGCTGAAGTCGAAACCGCCAGCTTTCATCTGGCGTAGAACATTGCTGCTGATATCGTCGTGGCTGCTCATGAATCGTCCTCCTGAATAACGCAATGGATAGACTTTCCGTGCACTACGCACCTGCCGGCAGGGCCGGGCAGATCGAGCGGATGCAAGACGCGAATTGAACAGGTGCAGCCCCGCAGAACAGGCCAACACCTCACACCAGCGTAGTGCCTACCACGGCACCACGCCAACCTGTGGGTCAGGGAGCTTCCTGGATGCTGCGGATGATCACGCCGTTCTGCTCCTTGAGCCAGCGTGCAGTGGGGGATGGGGCACGATCCTGGAAGTCGTTGAGGTCCAGCTCGTCCATGACCGGGAAAAGGTGCGAACGGATGGCGCGGGCCGCCTCCTCTTCGCTGGGGCACTGCTCACCGTGCATCAGCAATGTGGTCGGCTCGCCTTTCTGGTCGGCAAAAATGACTTCCCACTCTTTCATCGAATAGCCCTCTCAAGCAGAGAACATCGGGGGTGATGCCTGTAATTGCTTGACCGTGGGCCGGAGGATTTGTTCAGTCCGATCCGGCCCATCGAGGGCTAGCTCAGCGCTACTTCGGTGTACCGTGCACTACACCGGCAGTGTTATCCAGCAAGCTCTTGGTCGCCGTCTGGATGTAGGCTTCAAGCTTCTTGAGCAACTCCGGCTGGTCCGGGCTTTCGATCAGCTCGGCCTTGAACTCGCTGCCCAGTTGGTAGCGATACATGCGCGGGGTCATGTCCTTGGACTCGATGAGGATGCGGTCACCCTGCACCAGGCCGACAATCTGCTCGCTGCCCGACGGTTTGATCATGCCCACACCCTGGTCGCCCTCAGGCAGGTTGAGCAGGTCGCGGCCCCAGCACTGGTGACGGGCCTGGCCACCCAGGCGGCCCATGATGGTCGGCACGATGTCGACCTGGGTACCGACGGTGTGATTGACCGCACCGAACTTCTCCTGGATGCCCGGCGCAATCAGCAGCAGAGGCACATTGAAGCGGCCCAGGTCGAGCTCGGTGACCTGCTGTTGGTTGCCGAAACCGTGGTCACCGACAATCACGAACAGGGTGTCCTTGAAGTACGGCTCCTTGCGGGCCTTTTCGAAGAACTGGCCCAACGCCCAGTCGGAGTAGCGCATGGCAGTCAGGTGCTCGTCCAGGCGGCCCTGGCCTGTGACCTTCTCTACCGGCAGGTTGGCAGGTAATGCGTATGGCGTGTGGTTGGACAGCGTCTGCAGCAGCGCGTAGATCGGCTTCTTGCCATCGTGCTTGGCCAACTCCTCATTGCCACGGTCGAACATGTCCTGGTCGGACACGCCCCAGGTCGGGTCGGAGAACACCGGGTTGACGAAGTCGTTACGGCCAATGAACGTGGTCATGCCCTGGTTACCGAAGAACCCGGACTGATTGTCCCAGGCAAAGTCACCGTTGTAGACGTAGACGTCGTCGTAGTCTCGGGCGCTGAGCAGTGCCGGTAGGCCAGACAGCTTGTGGCCGCCCTCCGGGGTCTGCATCAGGTACTCGAAGCCCGGCAGGTTGGGGAAGCAGGCCATGGTGGCGAACATACCCTGGTGAGTGTGGGTGCCGTTGGAGAAGAAGCGGTCGAACAGCAGCCCCTCCTTGGCCAGCTTGTCGAAGTACGGGGTAATGTTGTTCGGGCTGCCCAGGGCTCCCACCGAATGACCGGCGAAGCTCTCCATCAGGATGACCACGACGTTCTTGATCGGCAGGGTACGCTCGGCCGGCGGCACGAAATCACGGCGTACGGCCGCTTCATCGGCGTCTACCAGGGTGTCGTAGGGGGTCAGCAGTTGGTCACGCACGGTCTGCGTGGCCAGCGTCTGCTCCAGTACCGGCTTCCAGATATTGGCGCGGTCCTCACCGAAGCGGCTCTTGGCGGCGTCGATGAGGGTCAGGGTACCGTTCAGGCCCAACTGGTTGACGAAGTTGGAATCGGTGGTGAAGGCATCACCCCAGCGCATGGGCGGGCCCTGGCGCAGGGTGCCACGGGCGGCGACCACGGCCACCAGCAGAATCACCATGAACACCGCAAGGCGGTTGTACCAGGGCGCAACGCGTTGCTGGCCAGTACCGCGGGTCAGGCGGTCGATACCCTTGAACAGCAGGCTCAGCAACCAGGTGCCGAACAGCCAGGCCAGCAGGTAGCGAACCACCGGGAAGCCGTACCAGAGCATGCTCAGCACGGTCTTCGGGTCTTCCTTGATGTACTGGAAGACCAGGCCGTTGAGGCGCTGGTGGAACTCGCGATAGAAGTCCATTTCCATCAGGCCGAGGAACATCACCACACTCGAGGTGATGGTCAGCCAGAAGCGAAACAGGCCGCGCTGGGCCATGGCCCAAGGGCTGAGGGTAGCCAGCAGCAGCGGCACGCTCAGGTACACCACCACCCGCAAGTCGAAGCGCAAACCGTTGAGCAAGCCCTCGGCGACGGTCGAATAGGGGGTGTCGCCGATCATGTCGCTGTTGTAGATCAGCAGCGCCAGGCGCACCAGGCTGAGCATCAACATGATCACCAGGCCGCTGAGCAGCGTGTAGGCCAGGTGGGATTTCAAGGTCGGCGTGAAAGCTCGCGCGCCCTGTTGCTTCAAGGCATCCGTGTTAGCCATGAATGGGGAGATCCTAGGATTGCGGGTTTGCGGAGATGGCGCAGGCCAACGGCCCACGCAGCATTGTGCGGGTGCGGATTCTGTTTAAACCAATGTGAAAATTTTGTCACGAGCCTGTTGCTGTTTTTGTCTGTTACGGGCGCCTCGCGGGTAAATCCGCGCCCGGTCATGCCCGTACATTGCCCCTGGGCCCGGCAATCGCCCAGATCACCAACCCGATCACCGGCAGCAGCGCGATCAGCAAAATCCACAACACCTTGACCCCCACCTCACTGCCGCTCCTGAACACATTGAGGATCGCCCAGATGTCCAGGGCCAGAATGATAAGGCCAACCAGGCCATTGAAAGTGGAACCCATGCCAATACCCTCGTTAGAAGTGCGTGAGGCTGAGCATAGTCAGCTATCACGTCGATAGAAGGGAATCCTTGGCCAGCCCTGTGGGTCACTGGATAAACTGCAGTCATCCACCGTTTAGAGGTTCGCATGCCCCCAGCCCATACCCAAAGCGCCACCCCGCCCTCTTTGCTGAGCGCCTGGCGGCAACAGGTCATGAACACCCCATGGCTCAGCGCGGGCCTTGGGGTGAGTTTGCTGGTGGTCATCGCGCTGCTGGCGGCAAGCTTCTGGAACGCGGTAAACGGCGACCATGCCGACAACCTGCACCTGGCGCTACTGGGTGGCTTGTCGGGCTTCGGCGCCACGGCTCTGGGTGCGGTGCTGGCAGTGGTGCTGCGCGACGTCAGCGCACGCAGCCAGGATGTGATGCTCGGCTTCGCGGCAGGCATGATGCTGGCGGCCAGCTCGTTTTCGCTGATTCTGCCAGGGCTGGATGCGGCACGGGAAATCACCGGCAATGGCCCGGCCGCAGCCTTTACCGTGGTATTGGGCATGGGCCTGGGCGTGCTGCTGATGCTCGGCCTTGACCGTTTCACCCCGCACGAACATGAAAGCACCGGCCCCTGTGGCCCCGAGGCCGAGCGCATCAGCCGGGTGTGGCTGTTCGTGCTGGCGATCACCCTGCACAACCTGCCAGAGGGCATGGCGATTGGCGTGAGCTTTGCCAATGGCGACATGAACATCGGCCTGCCGCTGACCAGCGCCATCGCCATCCAGGACATTCCCGAGGGCCTGGCCGTGGCCTTGGCTTTGCGCGCAACCGGCCTGTCAAACATGAAGGCTGCGCTCGTGGCGATCGGGTCAGGCTTGATGGAGCCTCTGGGCGCAGTGATCGGGCTCGGCATTTCTACCGGATTTGCGCTGGCCTACCCCATCAGCATGGGGCTGGCGGCGGGGGCGATGATCTTCGTGGTGTCACACGAGGTGATCCCCGAGACCCATCGGAACGGGCACCAGACGTCGGCAACCCTGGGGTTGATGGGCGGGTTTGCGGTGATGATGTTTCTGGATACCGCGCTGGGCTGAAACCCATCCGGTTGACCGCACTGGCCCTGCACGCGTATTCCCGTAAAGGGCCATGGGCGCATCAGACATGCACCGCGACCTTAAGCGCCTCCAACGCCGGCTCGACCTTGATGCCCAGTTCCGTTCCCAGCTCCAGCACCCGCAGCAGGTCGTTCTGGCCCACCATCACCATCTGTAGCTCGTCATCGAGCAACTGGCTGAAATTGACCAGCACATAACCGCCAGCGTCCTTGTTCAAGGCACCCATTTGCACCTGAATACGGTTTAGCGCCGTCAGCGGTTCGGTACGCGCCAGCTGCTTGGGCTTGAGGGTCAACGGCACGCTTTTGTCGAACGAGTCACTGATGTGCTGGAACAGCTCCTGGTAACTGTCGGCCTGGAACACCACTGTGTCCGGCAGGCTGCCCAGCACCACCCACTCCCCAAGCGGGATGGGGAAGCTGTCGTCGTAGTTGATGTCCGGGTTGGCAGCGAGGAAGGCGGCGGGGTCGGCGTAGGCCTGGGCGGCCTCGTCGGCAATGCGCTCGATATCGTCATCGCGCATGCAGCCGGCGGCAATGAGACTGATGAATTCGAGCAACTGGTTTTTCATGAAGGGGGCCTGCGACGGGTGAAAAGTCGCCAAGGATAGCCGCAAATGCCCCCTTGCAGTTAGCCGGCCAGCGCCTGCAGGCGTGCGGCAGTGTCCGCCGCGCCCATGGTCTGGGCAGCCATCAGCGCGGTAGCGCCCCGCGCATCCTGGCGCGCAGGGTCGGCGCCTTGGGCCAGCAGGTAATCAAGGATTTCACTGCGGTTGAACATGGCCGCCAGCATCAGTGCGGTACGCCCGTCCTGGGCCGCGGCATCCACCGGCACGCCGTTGTCCAGCAACAGGCGGATCATCGCCAGATCCCCCTTGAATGCAGCACCGGCAATCGGCAGTTGGCCGTTGTCATTGGCAATCAGGGCGTCGGCGCCATGCGCCAACAGCACACGTACCGCATCGTGATGGCCATGGTAACTGGCCAGCATCAGCAGCGTGTCACCCTTGTGGTTGCGCAGGTTCGCCGGCAGACCGCTGGCCAGCAGGCGTTCGAGCATCGGAGCATCGCCCTGGCGTGCGCGCTCGAAGACCTGTTCGGCGAATGCCGCGGTTTCTTCATCGGTCATGGCAGCGGGCGTGTGTTGGTCGGACATCTGGAACCTCCTGGCAGAAAAGATTGCCCAAGTGTTTGTCAGGCACGGCCGGTAGGTCAAAGGTTCAGAATCTATGAGGACGATAGAGATTACCCCGCCCGTGCAAAATGCACTATGCAAAATGCACGACCATGCAGCCTGCACGACGCCACTGGCTAAAACAGTACGTAACTCATTGATTTTAAAGCACTTTATGATAAGTACAGTTCTGGCACGGTCACTGCAACATACAACTCACGTCTGCCCACTTAACAGTCAGGAGTTGATATGGACCTCATCCAGGAAAAATTTGTCTCGGTGTTCTCGGCCTACCAGGTCACCACCCAGCCACGCCCCGATGGTGGCATCCTGCTGACCCTTCGCGCCGCTGATGGCAAAGTGACTCGCCGCGTGCTGACCTACGGGCAACTGCACAGTGCCGAGCAACTTTCCTGGGCGATCAGCGCCATTCGCCGTGATCTGGCCGAACAGGCCAGTGAATTGCCAGTCATCTCGATGCTGCAGAGCCAGCAGCGCTTCGCGCTGCCCACCTACCGCTGAGTTTGTCTGCACCGGCCCTGGCGCGGGTAAACCTGCTTTCACCACGTACTGCATTGCCCATAGGGATGGCGGGGTACGTGGTAAAACAGGCTTACCCGCAAGGGGCCGGAGCGGACACTAAAGCTCGTCGATCCCTGCGAAGGATCGCGCCGTTTCATCCCCGGTAAAGCGCGCCTGGGCCCCATGTTCACTGGCAAACAAGCGCAGCGCCAGGCAGAACGGATTGTCCCCCAGCTCTATCCAGCGCCGGCTACCTGCCGGTATCTCCAGTTGGTCGCCCTTCTCACACAACACCGCATAGACATAGTCGCCAAGGCGCAACCCTATTTGCGCACGGCCTGTCACCACGGCAAACACTTCGTCAACATCATGCACATGCTCATCACGCAGGTCGGCCTGCGCCGGGTCGGCACCGTTGCGGTTGAGCACGGTGAACGCCTTGCTGCCCTGGGCGGTCATCAGCGTATCGAGGTGTTCGCGGCACGCGTTGAGCACCTCGTCCTGGCTGGTGCCTGGACGCACCCGTAATTCGAGCGAGGTGTGGACAAAACGCACGCCCTGCTCGGCCAACGTCGCGGCGATGTCGGCATGGTGGGTCAGTACCTTGTTCGGCAAGGCCGGGCTGGACAGGTGGTAAACACAGAGGATGCTCATCAGCGGCGGGTCCTGGTCGATTTCAAACGAGTGGCAATGATAACGGCTGCCGCTAGCGCTGCGGCACTGGCCATACCAAAGGTGAAGGTCGGCCCCAGCCATTTCCAGCTGTAGCCTGAATACAGCGCCCCCAACGCACCGCCTGTGCCCGACAGCGCCGCATACAGCGCCTGACCCTGGCCTTGCTGGCGGGCGCCGAAACTGGCCTGCACGAATGCGATGGACGCAGCATGAAAGCAGCCGAACGTCGCAGCATGCAACAGTTGGGCGAAGATCAGCACGCTCGGTTCGCCCGCCAGGTTGCCCAACAGCAGCCAGCGCACGGCCGCCAGCACAAAGCTGACCAGCAACACCTGCTGCACGCTGAAGCGGGCAAAGATGCGACTCATGGCCATGAACATGAGCACTTCGGCCACCACGCCCAGCGCCCATAGCAACCCGATGGCCCCGCGGCTGTAACCCAGGTGCTCAAGGTGCAAGGTGAGGAAGGTGTAGTACGGGCCGTGGCTCAGTTGCATGAGCGCGACACAGGCGTAGAAAGCCACAACCCCCGGGGCCATCAACTGACGCAGGAAGCCTCCTGCTGCGCGGCGCTCGCCCTGCTCCACCGGCTGGGCGTTGGGCACCCACAGGCTGGCAGCGACGATACCGGCCATGATAGTCACCAGGGCGACGGGGTAGATGTCCAGGCTTAGCCATTCGAACAAACGCCCCAACCCCACCACGGTCAGGATGAAACCGATCGAGCCCCATAGCCGCACCTGGCTGTAGCGCGCCGTCTGGCCGTGCAGGTGGGCCAGGGTGATGACCTCGAACTGCGGCAGCACCGCGTGCCAGAAGAACGCGTGCAAGGCCATGACCAACGCCAGCCAGGCATAGCTCTTGCCAAAGAAGATCAGCGAGAAGGTGGCCAGGGTCGACAACGCACCCAACCGCACGATCAGTAGCCGCTGGCCGCTGCGGTCACCCAGCCACCCCCACAGGTTGGGGGCGATGCAGCGCATCAGCATGGGGATGGCCACCAGCTCGCCGATGCGCGCCGGAGGGAAGCCGAGGTGGTCGAAGTACAGGGCCAGGAATGGGGCTGTGGAACCCAGCAGCGCGAAGTAGAACAGGTAAAAGCTGGACAGGCGCCAGTAGGGGATCGGGTTCATCAGGGCTCAGCCAGTAGGGTATTGCCTGTTCCGGCCCTCACAGGCTCACCCCCCTTGCGAAACGCGTGGGGTGTCTGTGGAGAGCCGGCTCGCCGGCGATAAGCCGGAACAGACCAATCAGCGCTGGCCCAGCACCGGGGTAGCGACCTTCACCTCGGCATTCTGCGCACGATGACGCAGCAGGTGGTCCATCAGCGCGATGGCCATCATCGCCTCGGCGATGGGCGTGGCGCGGATACCCACGCACGGGTCATGACGGCCCTTGGTGATCACCTCCACCGGGTTGCCATCGACATCGATCGAGCGGCCCGGCGTGGTGATGCTGGAGGTCGGCTTGAGCGCCAGGTGAGCGACGATCGGCTGGCCCGAACTGATACCGCCAAGGATGCCGCCGGCATTGTTGCTGAGGAACCCTTCCGGGGTCAGCTCATCACGGTGTTCGGTGCCGCGCTGAGCGACGCTGGCGAAGCCCGCGCCGATTTCCACCCCCTTGACCGCGTTGATGCTCATCAGCGCATGGGCGAGCTCGGCGTCGAGCCGGTCGAAGATCGGCTCGCCAAGGCCCGGCATCACGCCTTCGGCGACCACGGTGATCTTGGCGCCGACTGAATCCTGGTCGCGGCGCAGTTGATCCATGTAGGCCTCGAGCTCTGGCACCTTGTCCGGGTCCGGGCAGAAGAAGGCGTTGTCCTCTACCGAGTCCCAGGTCTTGAAGGGGATCTCGATCGGGCCAAGCTGGCTCATGTAGCCGCGCACCTGAATACCCTGCGTCGCCAGGTACTTCTTGGCGATGGCTCCGGCGGCCACGCGCATGGCGGTTTCGCGGGCCGAACTGCGGCCACCGCCGCGGTAGTCGCGGGTGCCGTATTTGTGGTGGTAGGTGTAATCGGCATGGGCCGGCCGGAACAGGTCCTTGATGGCCGAATAGTCCTTGGACTTCTGGTCGGTGTTGCGGATCAGCAAGCCGATCGAGCAGCCGGTGGTGCGGCCTTCGAACACGCCTGAGAGGATTTCGACTTCGTCCGGCTCCTGGCGTTGGGTGGTGTGCCGGCTGGTGCCAGGCTTGCGCCGATCAAGGTCGTGCTGCAGATCGGCGAGGGAGATTTCCAGGCCCGGAGGGCAGCCATCGACAATGGCGACCAACGCCGGGCCATGGCTTTCGCCAGCGGTGGTGACAGTGAACAGCTTGCCGTAGGTATTGCCGGACATGAATGCTCCGCGAATCTGCCTGAGGTGAACGAGGCCGCCAGTATACGGAAATTTTCATGTGGGTTGGTTGTCTGTGCAGGCCTGTTCACGGCCAACCTCACGAACAGACCTGCACCGCCCCGCTATCTGCCGAACCTTCCCGCAAACGTTGGGTCAAAACGTCATCTCCCCATGTAGTACCGCATGATGCCGCGCCTCGTCGCCTTCCTCCTTCTGCTGTGCACCGGCCTGGCTCAGGCCGCCGCGCCTACCGTTCTGCAACGCCCCATCGACCTGGACACCGGCCAGGGCGTGCTGCACGGCAGCCTGCTGTTGCCCCAACAAGCCACGCCACCCCCGGTGGTGCTGATCATCGCGGGCTCCGGCCCCACTGACCGCGACGGCAACAACCCAGCCTCGGGGCGCATCGATAACCTCAAGCGCCTGGCGCTGCTGCTGGCCAACGAGCATATCGCCAGCGTGCGTTACGACAAGCGCGGCGTGGCCGCCAGCCAGCCGGCCACGCCTGACGAACGCAATCTCAGCGTCGAGCGCTACGTCGCCGACGTAGTGGCCTGGAGCCGCAAGCTCAAGGCCGACCCACGCTTCGGCCCACTGATCCTGGTCGGCCACAGCGAAGGCGCGCTGATCGCCAGCCTCGCTGCCGAGCAGGCCGGCGCCAGTGCGGTGATCACCCTGGCCGGCAGTGGCCGGCCGCTGGCGGACGTGCTGCGCGAGCAACTGGCGCAACGCCTGCCCCCGACCCAACTGGCCCGCGGCAGCGCCCTGCTCGACCGCCTGCAGGCCGGGCAAACCAGCCTGGATGTGCCGGCCCCCTTGCGCCAGGTGTTTCGCCCCAGCGTGCAGCCGTACCTGATCTCGCTGTTCCGCCAGGACCCGGCACAGGCCTTCGCCCGCCTGCCCATGCCGGCGCTGATCGTCCAGGGCCGCAACGACGTGCAGGTAGACGTCGCCGATGCCGAGCGTCTCAAGGCGGCCAAGCCGGACGCCCAGCTGGTGCTGATCGACGGCATGAACCACATGTTGCGTATCAGCCCCAAGGACATGCGCTTGCAACGCGACAGCTACCTCAACCCGGAGTTGCCCTTGGCCCGCGAACTGGGTGAACGGGTAGTGACGTTCATTCACCAACTGCCCTCCGCCTGAGGAGATCGGCGCAAAATGGCCTCAGGTCCTGGACGATACGGCCGATACGCTCTGTATTGGCCTGTATTTTGAGAACCGTCCAGATGACCGATGCCCCCGCCGCCGTAGAGCCGGCCGAAGAGCCACAAGCCCCGGAAAGCCCCCCGCTACCTTGGGCCGACCTAGCTGTCGAACACTTCCAGTTGCTGCGCCTGGCGCCTCTGCCCACCGACCGCAGCAGTGGCGCACGACCACTGCGCTTCGTGGAGTTCGGCCATGCCGAGCGTCACGACAAGGCCCACAGCCTGCTGCGCATGGAAATCCGCCTGCCTGGGCAGAAAGTGCGCAAGGAGCAGAACCAGCTGGACGTGCGCGTGGACCACGCCGAGCGCCAGGTGAGCATCGGCAATGACGGCGGCCTGCAGCTGGAGCCCGTGAACCGCGGCCTTGGCCGTTTCATGCTGGCCCAGGCAGTGCAGTGGCTGCAGCGCAAATGGCCGCATTACCAGGTTCAAGGCATGGCCCTGCCAAACAAGGATGCGCTGAATGAAGATACGCGCCTGCGCCGCGACCGCTTCCTCGGCGCGACCGGCATCGAGGTCGAATACGCCGACCCACAGCATCTCAAAGGCCGTAGCGTCGAAACCACGGTGGGCCAGCTCAAGGGTGGTTGGAACAGCGAAAAGGTACAGCGCGTAGGCATGCTCGATGCGGCGGGCATGTTGCAGCAGGCCGAGCAGCAGCTGCAGGAGAAAGTCGCCCAGTTGCGCGAGCGTGATGAGCGGGTGGCCAAGTACCAGCGCGAAGACAGCGGGCTGCGCTTTACCATCACCTGCCTGGTGGCCTTTGCAGTGTTCCAGGCGGGGTTGTTGATCTGGATTGCCACGCACTAGGGACCCGGGGCTGACGTGCAGCCCCAGGCCTTCAGCGTCAGACCCGAGCCTTGAACAGCTCCTGATGCTGCCGGCACTGCTCCGCCGTCAGCATGAACACCCCGTGCCCGCCCCGTTCGAACTCCAGCCAGGCAAAATCAACCTCGGGGTACAGCGCCTCGACATGCACTTGGCTGTTGCCCACCTCGACAATCAACAGCCCTTTGTCGGTCAGGTGTTCGGCCGCCTCGGCAAGCATGCGTCGCACCAGGTCCAGGCCATCGTTGCCACACGCCAGGCCTATCTTCGGCTCGTGGTGATACTCGGCCGGCATGTCACCGAAGTCTTCGGCATCGACATACGGCGGGTTGGACAGGATCAGGTCGAAACGCTGCCCTGGCAGGCCGCCGAAACCGTCGCCTTGCACGGTGTACACGCGCTCCTCGAGGCCATGGCGCTCGATGTTCTGGTTGGCCACCTCCAGTGCCTCGAAGGACAGGTCGGCAAGCACCACCTCGGCGTCGGGGAACACTTCGGCCGCCACGATGCCGATGCAGCCGGAGCCGGTGCACAGGTCGAGGATGCGTGCAGGTTCGGCCGCCAGCCACGGCTCGAAGCGTTTTTCGATCAGCTCGCCGATCGGTGAACGGGGCACCAGCACGCGCTCATCGACGATGAACGACATGCCGCAGAACCAGGCCTCGCCCAGCAGATAGGCGGTGGGCACGCGTTCTTCGATACGGCGCTTGAGCAGGTGCTGCAGGCGTACGCGCTCGTCGTCCTCGAGCTGGCAGTCCAGGTAGCTGTCGGCTACCTCCCAGGGCAGGTGCACCGCACCGAGCACCAGCAGGCGGGCTTCGTCCCAGGCATTGTCGGCACCGTGGCCGAAGAACAGCTCGTGCTCATGGAAGCGGCTGACCGCCCAGCGGATGTGGTCGCGCAACGTGCGCAGACGAGATGTGATCACGGGGTACTCCTATTCAGACCTGACAAAAGTCTAACAGCCCAAACCGCACAATTGTTGCCACGGATCACCCCGTGAGTAGCCACAGGCCAGTAATCACGCCGGTTACGATGTCAACCATTCCCATTGGCGCCAAGGCAGGGGAGAATAGGTATACAAAAGCCCTACCCAAGGAGCCCTTGATGTCCGTTCCAACCACGATGTTCCGCCTCACTGGCCGCGACTACCCGCCGGCCAAGCTGAGCCAAGCCAGCCTGATCATCATCGATGCGCAAAAAGAGTACCTCAGTGGTCCGCTCGCGCTGTCGGGCATGGACGAGGCCGTGGCCAACATCGCCAGGTTGCTCGACGCCGCCCGCAAGGCCGGCCGTCCGATCATCCACGTCCGCCACCTCGGCACTGTCGGCGGTCGCTTCGACCCACAGGGCCCAGCGGGTGAATTCATCCCGGGCCTGGAGCCACGCGACGGTGAAATCATCATCGAAAAGCGCATGCCCAACGCCTTCAAGAACACTAAACTGCACGAAACCCTCCAGGAGTTGGGCCACCTGGACTTGATCGTGTGCGGTTTCATGAGCCATTCCAGCGTCAGCACCACGGTACGCCGGGCCAAGGACTATGGTTACCGTTGCACCCTGGTGGAAGATGCCTCGGCTACCCGCGACCTGGCCCTGAAAGACCAGGTCATTCCGGCTGCACAGATTCACGCGTGCGAAATGGCCGTGATGGCCGACAACTTCGCCTGCGTCGCGCCTACCGCCAGCCTGATCTGACCGCCCGGCGGCCAGGCGGAACCCGAAGGTCGACCGCAGGTCGTATTCCGGATGTCCACAGAGGAAATCGGAATGAAACTCAAAGGCAGTTTCGACGCCAAGCGCCTGCGCCCGCGCGAACCGCGTAACTGGGGTGCCCGCCTGGCCGCCGGCTTGTCGGCACTGCTGGCAACGCTCGGCGTGCTGCTGGCCATGGCCGGCGTCGCCGGGCTGCTCGGCAATTACCCGGCGCTGGCCGAACTCAACGCCAATCGGGCGTTGTCCGGCACCCTGACGGTGGCCGGGTTGTTGCTGTTGTACCTGGGGGTGCGCTTCTGGCGGCGTAGCCGCATTCGCTTGCGCCGCGGGCGAGAGCTGAACCTGTCGCCGCACCTGATGAAGAAGCACGACTAAAGCCCTCGCTGCCTCCATGCCCTGTCGCCGGCAAGCCGGCGCCCACAGTTCGATGGTGCCTTAGCGGAGCCGGCTTACTGGCGATAGGGCCGGTGCTGACGCAAAAGGGCTGATCGCGTAAACTACGCCGCCCACGCGGAGGCAGCATGCAAGACGACGATTTCTCCCTGTTCAGCGCCGAGGTGCGCGGCGTCAAGCCGATCAAGCACGACCGTGCCGAAGTCGGTAAACCCAAGGCTGACCGCAAGCAGCTCGCCGGCCTGCGGCAGGCCGCGACCGTGCCTAGCGACCAGCCGCTGGTGATCGACGGCCTGTCGGACCAGTTCGTCATCGACGTGGGCGCCGAAGACGAACTGATGTGGCGCCGCGACGGCGTACAGGAAAGCCAGATCCGTAAGCTCAAGCTGGGTCAGATTGCGTTCGAGGGCAGCCTCGATCTGCACGGCATGAGCGTGGAAAAGGCGCGCGAGACCCTCTGGGACTTCATCGCCGAGGCCACCAAGCTGGAAGTGCGCTGCGTGCGCGTTACCCACGGCAAGGCGGCACGCCTGGATGGCAAGCGCCCAATGATCAAGAGCCACGTCAACACCTGGTTGCGCCAGCACCCGCAGGTGCTCGGTTTTACCTCGTGCCAGGCCCGCCACGGCGGCACCGGTGCGGTGTACGTGATGCTCAAACGAACCATGATGGAAGGCCGCGACGAGTAACGCCACGCTTGCAGCAAGGGCGTTGCCGCCGTACCCTTCGTTTTTGCGATTTTTTCCCACAGGTAGATACATGTCCCTGGAACAGAACTACACCGAGATCCTCAGCCAACTTGGCGAGGACGTCTCCCGTGAGGGCCTGCTCGACACGCCCAAGCGGGCTGCAAAGGCCATGAAGTACCTTTGCCGCGGTTACGAGCAGACGCTGGAAGAAGTGACCAACGGCGCCCTGTTCACCTCCGACAACAGCGAAATGGTGCTGGTCCGGGACATCGAGCTGTATTCGATGTGCGAACACCACATGCTGCCTTTCATCGGCAAGGCCCATGTGGCCTACCTGCCCAAGGGCAAGGTGCTGGGCCTGTCCAAGGTCGCGCGGATCGTCGACATGTACGCCCGCCGCCTGCAGATCCAGGAAAACCTCAGCCGCCAGATCGCCGAGGCCGTACAGCAGGTCACTGGCGCTGCGGGTGTGGCCGTGGTCATCGAGGCCAAGCACATGTGCATGATGATGCGCGGTGTCGAGAAACAGAACTCGACCATGCTCACCTCGGTGATGCTCGGTGAGTTCCGCGAGAACGCGGCAACCCGCAGCGAGTTCCTCAGCCTGATCAAGTGATCGGCGCGTGACCCGAGCCGACCCTGTGGGGTCGGCTTTTTCATTTCAGGAGTTGCAACATGATCGTCAAAGCCTTGCGGGTCGGCCTCGGCCAGCTCATCGTGTTCGGCGACTGGATCAGCCGCCCGGCCAAGCGCAAGCGCGATGCCGCGGCACAGGCGCGTGTCGAGCAAGAGGCCAAGGGCCTTGCGCTGTACCAGTTCCATGCTTGCCCGTTCTGCGTGAAGACGCGGCGTACCCTGCACCGCTTGAACGTGCCGGTGGCGCTGCGCGATGCCAAGAACGATGCGGTGCACCGCCAGGCGCTGCTGGAAGGTGGCGGGCGGGTGAAAGTGCCGTGCCTGCGCATCGAAGAGGCAGGACAGGTGACCTGGATGTATGAATCCAAGGCCATCATTGCCTACCTGGACAAACGCTTTGCGTGATCGATAAAACGTGCTGCCCTATCGCCGCCGAGCTGGCGATAGGGCCAGTAACGCCTCAATCGACCATCGACACATGCCGAGGATGCGCGGCCACACGCTCCAGCCAGGCCCGCACCGCCGGGTAATCCGCCAGCTCGAAGCCACCCTGATGGGCCACATGGGTGTACGCATACAGCGCCACGTCGGCAATCGAGTACTGGTCACCGACCAGGTACGGCGTCATCTGCAACTGCCGCTCCATCACCTTCAGCGCCTTGTACCCACCCTTGTGCAGCTTGCGGTATTCCTCCACACGCTCGTCCGGCAAGCCCAGGTAGAACTGGATGAAACGCGCCACAGCAATGTATGGCTCATGGCTGTACTGCTCGAAGAACTGCCATTGCAGCACCTGGGTGCGCAAGCGTGGCTCGCTGGGCAGGAACTCGCTGCCATCGGCCAGGAAGTTGAGAATCGCGTTGGACTCCCACAGGTAGGTGCCGTCCTCGAGCTGCAGCACCGGCACCTTGCCGTTGGGGTTCATGGCCAGGAATTCGGGCGTTTCGGTCTCACCCTTGAGGATATCCACCGGATGCCATTCGTACGGACGGTCCAACAGGCTCAGCATCAGCTTGACCTTGTAGCAGTTGCCCGACTGGTAGTCGCCATAAACCTTGTACATCGCCCCTCCCCTCCCATGCAGTGAGCATTCGTGCCCAATAGTTGGCGACTGTACGGTTAAAAGCAATGCCTGCTGTATGGCAAAGATCAACCTTGGGCGCGGTAGTCTGCAAAAACTGCTTACACATGGACAAGGACCTACCCCATGACCGATGCCACCTCCGCACGCCTGCGGCCCCTGGCAGACAGCTCCCCTTCAGCAGTGGTCGCCGGTTTCATCGCCATGCTCACCGGCTATACCAGCTCGCTGGTGCTGATGTTCCAGGCCGGCCAAGCTGCCGGCCTGACCACGGCGCAGATTTCCTCGTGGATCTGGGCCCTGTCGATTGGCATGGCGGTTTGCAGCATCGGCTTGTCACTGCGCTACCGCACGCCCATCACCGTGGCCTGGTCGACGCCCGGCGCCGCCTTGCTGATTACCAGCCTGGGCGGGGTCAGTTATGGCGAAGCCATCGGCGCCTACATCACGTGCGCCGTGCTGGTGCTCATCTGTGGCCTGACCGGCAGTTTCGATCGCCTGGTCAAACGCATTCCGGCATCGCTGGCCTCGGCGCTGCTCGCCGGGATCCTGTTCAAGATCGGCAGCGAGATTTTCGTGGCGGCCCAGCACCGCACGCTGCTGGTGCTGGGCATGCTCTTCAGTTACCTGCTGGTCAAGCGCCTGTCGCCGCGGTACTGCGTACTGGCCGCCTTGCTAGTGGGCACGGCGCTCTCCGGCGCCCTCGGCCTGCTGGATTTCAGCGGCTTCGCGCTGGAAGTGGCGACACCGGTATGGACCACCCCGAGCTTCTCGCTGGCCGCGACCATCAGCATCGGGATCCCGCTGTTCGTGGTGGCCATGACATCGCAGAACATGCCCGGCGTGGCCGTGCTGCGCGCCGATGGCTACCAGGTGCCGGCCTCGCCGCTGATTTCGACCACCGGCTTTGCCTCGCTGCTGCTGGCGCCGTTCGGCTCGCACGGGGTCAACCTGGCGGCGATCAGTGCGGCCATCTGCACCGGGCCACATGCCCATGAAGACCCGAGCAAGCGCTATACCGCGGCGGTGTGGTGCGGGATCTTCTACGGCATTGCCGGGGTGTTCGGCGCAACGCTAGCGGCATTGTTCGCCGCGCTGCCCAAGGAGCTGGTGCTGTCGATCGCGGCGCTGGCATTGTTCGGCTCGATCATGAACGGCTTGACCGTGGCCATGGGCGAGGCGCGCGAGCGTGAGGCCGCGCTGATTACCTTCATGGTCACTGCGTCGGGGTTCACTCTGTTCTCGATCGGGTCAGCGTTCTGGGGGATCGTGGCAGGAGTAATCACCTTGCTGATCCTGAACCCGCGCAAAGCGTGATCACCCCACTGCTTGCACCGGCCACAGGGCCGGTGCAGCACTTACAACCGGAAGTGCCCCACCATGCCCTTCAAGTCGCTGCCCAACTGCGCCAGTTCGATGCTGGACCGGGCATTGCCCTGCATCGCCTGCGCCGCCTGATCGGCGCTGCCACGGATCTGCGTGACACTGCGGCTGATCTCTTCGGCCACCGAGCTCTGCTGCTCGGCCGCCGCAGCAATCTGCTGGTTCATTTGCTGGATCATGGACACTGCCGCAGCGATGCTGCCCAGGGCGCTCTCGGTATGCAGCGCATCGGCCACCGCCAGGCGCACCAGTTCGGTACTGCCACGAATCTGCGCCACCGACTGCTGGGCATTGCCACGCAGGCTGGCCACCAGCCGTTCGATCTCTTCGGTCGAGTGCCGGGTGCGCCGGGCCAATGCCCGCACCTCGTCGGCAACCACGGCAAAGCCGCGCCCCTGCTCACCGGCCCGGGCCGCTTCGATGGCGGCGTTGAGCGCCAGCAGGTTGGTCTGCTCGGCAACGCTTTTGATCACCTCCAGCACATCACCGATGGTATGAATTTCGGCACTGAGGCTATCGATACCGGCACTGGCGGCTTCTGCCGCCACCGCTAGCTGCTCGATGCGTTGCATGCTCTGGCGCACCACCACCTGGCCGGAGTCGACCTTGTCGTCGGCGGCCTGGGCTGCCAGCGCTGCCTCTTCGGCATTGCGCGCCACATCGTGCACCGTGGCGGTCATCTGCTGCATCGCGGTGGCCACCTGTTCGGTTTCTTCTTTCTGGCTACCCACTTCGCGGTTGGTCTGCTCCGTCACCGCCGACAGCGCCTGGGCACTCCCGGCCAACTGCTCGATACCCTGCTGCAGGCCGCTGACGATTCCCGACAGCCCCGCCGCCATCTGTTCGATGGCCTGCATCAACTGGCCGATCTCATCGTTACGCGGCGGCTCTGCCTCAAGGTTCAGTTCTCCCGCAGCGATACGCTGCGCCCGACCGATCACGCGCCTGAGCGGTGCGACCACCGCGCGGGTGATCAGCCAGGCCGCCAGCACGCCTACCACTAACGCCAGCCCGGTCGCCAGGGCGATGGCCACCGCATTGCGTGTCAGCTCGCCCTGCATGGCCAGTTCCTCACCGGCATACGCCTGGTCGACCTGGCGGGTGACCTGTTCAGCACGCGCCTGTAACTGGGCCTTGATGCCTTGCTCCTTGCCGAGCAGGTCGGTGTATTCGTTGAGTTTCTCGGAAAAGCTGCCAATGTGCCCGGCCACCTCACCGAGCACACTCTGGTAACCGGCATCGCCCACCGAGGCCTTGAGCTGTTCGACCAGTAGCGCAGCCTCCTCTGTCTGGGCGATGCGCGACTGGCCTTCACCCGCCTCGCCTTTGCGGCTTTTGTCCAGGCGCACCCGCGCCTCATCCATGGCCTGCAGCATCAACCGGGCAACCTGCGCCACTTGCGCGGCCTGCTCGAGAAACTCGCCGCCCTGCTGGCCTTGGGACTGCTTGAGGGTATACGTGCCATCGTCCGCCAAACCGGCCTGCAACACGTCGAGGTTATTGGCCACACTGGACACCGACCAGCTGGCCATGTCCAGCGCCAGCTCCTTGGCCTGCACCACCTCGACGAACGCTTCGAAGGCCTGGCCATACGCCGCCAGGTCCGCCTGCGCGGTTGCCAGCGCCGGCAGAATACGCGCGCGATCGCTCAGGTTTTGCAGGCCACTGCGCAAGGCATCGGCCTCCTGGGCGTCGGAGCGCAGGGCAAAGGCCTGTTCGTGCTGACGCAACCTGAGCAGGTCGGTATTGAACTGGCCCAGCTGACGCAGGCCATCGAAGCGCTGGCCGACCCCGTGCAAGGCAACAATGCCGATGCCCGCCACCGCCAAGGTCAGCAGCAATACCAGGGCAAAGCCCAGGCCCAGTTTGCGGGCCATGCCCAGGTTGGCCAGAACACCGTGCCTGCTCGCCACCATCGCCGATCCCCTTCGCTTTGTGCGGTTTCCCCGAAGGCCAAGCGTGGCAACTCGGACGCCCCGGCAACAAGACCTTGGCGGAAGAATGGTGTCAAATGGCTATACAGGCGTCGCTATCAGCTTGCTGAAGGTCGTCCTGCGTGCAAAAGGAAGGCTTGAGCGCGGGAATCCTGTCCATAGGCGACATTGATGCGTAGCCAGTCACTGCCGCACCCTTGGTAGTCGAACGCACTGCCGGGGGTGAGCAGTACGGCATGTTGCGTTGCCAGCCGTTCGAGGCTGGCGAAGTCACGCCCTGGCACCCGCGCCCAGACGAACATACCGCCATAGGGCTCGCAGAACACTTGCCAACCGTACTGCTCCAGTTGCCCAAGCAATTTGGCCATGTGCTGCCCCAGGCGCACCCGCAGGCGCTGGGTACTCTTGCGATAACTGCCGTTGGCGAGCATCTGCCCGACCACCTGCTCGGCAAAGCGTGAAGTGCCGATGCCGCTGACCATTTTCAGCTCGGCCAGGCGCGCCAGCAATGGCGCATCGGCCACCAGGTAGCCCACCCGCAGCGAACTGCTCAGGGTCTTGGAAAAGCTGGCCATGTAGATGACCCGTTGTTCACTGTCGAGGGTGGCCAGGCGGGTGGCCGGGCCTTCCTGGAAGTCCGCGTAGATATCGTCTTCGATGATGCGCACATCGTGCTCACGGGCCAGTTCCAACAGGCGGTAAGCCACTTTGGGCGTCAGGCTGGTGCCGGTCGGGTTCTGGTACAGGCTGTTGATGAACAGGCAGCGGGGACGGTGCTCGGCCAGCAGTTGCTCGAGCACGGCCACGTCCGGGCCGGCGACCGTGCGCGGTACGGGCAGCATGCGCACCTGGTGCTGGCGCAGCAAGTTGTACAGGTTGTAATAGCCTGGGTTTTCCACCAGCACCGTGTCGCCGGGGCACAGCAGCGTGCGCACCAGCAGGTCGAGGCCATGGCTGGCGCCCTGGGTGGTGAGGATACGCTCCGGGCCGGCAGCAATGTCCAGCCGCGCCAGACGCTTGTGCAGTTGCAGGCGTAGCTGGGCCAAGCCCATGGGCGGGCAATAGTCGAACAGATCCTGCGGGTTGCCGCGGCTGACCTGGCGTATGGCCTGGGCCAACTCGGCCTCCGCCCGCCACGCGGTGGGCAGCCAGCCACAGCCCAGTTTGAGCACCTCATCATGGCCTTCGCGAAACTGCCGCCAACTGCCATCGCCGGCCTCGCCCCACACGGGTTGGTCATCCACCGCCAGCCCTGGTTTGCGTTCAGCGACGAAAAAACCGGTGCCGTGGCGCGCCTCGAGCCAGCCGCTGGCGACCAGACGGTCGTAGGCCTCGATCACACAGGACGCACTGATCGCCTGAGTACTTGCCAGGGTGCGGATCGAGGGGAGACGCGCGCCGGGGCGCAGACGTTGCTGCTCGATCCAGGCTTGCAGGTGGTTGGTGAGTTGCTGCACCAGAGGGATTGGGCTTTGGCGGTCGAGGGGAACGTGCATGGCGTGAGTGTTCGGCGGTTTTGAGCGAACAGTTAAGCATAAATGGGGCGGTGCTGTGTCTTGTTGGCGGGCAGAGCAAGCAGCACTGTTGCCCGTACCTACATCCCAGTACTCCAGGAATACTCCATGCCCCCACGCTCCAACCCTGCCCTGCTGGCCTTTGCCCTGTGCTTGATCACCCTGGCCGTGAACCTGCAGGCCCCGCTCTATATCACCTACGCCGACCTCTGCGGCCAGGGCGCCGCCGCCACCGCCGTGGCCTTCTCCGGTTATGTCCTGGGCGTATTGCCTGTGCTGCTTGCTCTGGGCGGGCTGGCCGATCGGGTGGGGCGCCGACCGCTGATTATCGCTGCACTGTTGCTGTCGATGGTCGCCACGGTGCTCATGCTGCTGGCCCCTGGCCTGAAAACCCTTGGCCTGGCCCGCCTGTTCCTGGGCCTGGGCACCGGCCTTGCCTCGGCCACGGCAACCGCCTACATGGGCGAGCTGATGGGGGCCGACAGCAGCGGCCGGGCCGCCAACTGGGTAACCGCCAGCACCTCGCTGGGTTTTGGCCTGGGCGCGGCGCTGACCAGCCTGTTCCTGCTTAGCGGCCCGAGCCTGACCCCTGGCAGCTTCCACGTGCAGCTGTTGCTCGCCGCCGTGGCCGTGATGCTGGTATGGCGCCTGCCCGACCCGCGCCCGGCGCAACGCAGCGCCATGCTGCGCCTGCCCTTCTATCCCAAGGGCAGCGTGGTATACGGGCTGGCCATCCTGCTTGCCTGGGCTTGCGTCGGCCTGGTCATCGCGTTGCTGCCAGGGATACTGCGCCAACACGGCCTGAGCGCCTGGTCTGGCTTTTCGACCTTTTGCGTGATCAGCTGCGGCCTGCTGTTCCAGCCACTGGCACGGCGCCTGGCCAGTGTGAGGGCCACCCTGCTGGGCCTGGCGATCCTGCCCTGCAGCTACGCGCTGCTGGCCTGGGGCGCCGAGCGGGGCCACCTGGCTGCGGTGCTGTTCGGCGCGGTGGCGGCCAGCAGTGCGTGCTATGGCTTCATTTACCTGGGCGGGCTGGCGGCGGTGAACCAGTTGGCCGGTAGCGAGAAAACCCGAGCCAGCGCTGGGTTCTTCTTGTTGGCATACCTGGGGTTCAGTGTGCCGGTGATCTTTACCGGGTTGCTGAGTGACCGGCTGGGATCGGGCCTGGCCTTGCTGATGTTTGGCGGGGTGCTGGTGTGTGGCTGTGTGGCTGTGGCGTTGGTCTTGAGGTTACCGGCAACCCTGTCGCCGGCAAGCCGTCTCCCGCAGGCACCCCGCTGACCTCACGCCTGGTGGCGACTGGCCTGGGTCAGATCGCCGTCGCGCCACCGTCCACCGTCAAGCTATGCCCCGTGGTGAATGCAGCCCCATCACTGCACAGGTACAGCACCGCGCTGGCAATTTCTTCCACTTTGCCGATGCGCCCGACCGGGTGCATGGCGGCCGCGAACTCGGCCTTGCGCGGGTCGGCCTCGTACGCACGGCGGAACATGTCGGTGTCGATCACGGCCGGGCACACCGCATTCACCCGGATGCCCTTCTTGGCGTATTCGATGGCCGCCGATTTGGTCAGGCCGATCACCGCATGCTTGGAGGCGCTGTAGATACTCATCTTCGGCGCCGCCCCCAAACCTGCCACCGAGGCGGTGTTGACGATCGCACCGCCTCCCTGGGCCAGCAGCAGCGGCAGTTGATACTTCATGCACAACCACACACCTTTGACGTTGACGCCCATGATGGCGTCGAACTCCGCCTCACTGCCCTCGGCCAAGCGGTGCTGCTCGATCTCGATGCCGGCATTGTTGAAGGCATAGTCCAGCCGGCCATAGGCCTGGATGGCTTGCTGGTGCAACTGACGCACATCGGCCTCCCTGGTGACGTCGCAGGCCACGAACAGCGCCTCGCCATCCGCTTCACGAATCAGCGCCACCGTCGCCTCGCCCCCCACGGGGTCCAGGTCGGCCACCACCACCTTCAGGCCCTCGCGGGCAAACGCCACCGCCGTCGCCCGGCCGATGCCTGCCGCACCGCCGGTGACCAGGGCTACCTGGCCGGAAAAGGTCATGCTCATGTTCTGCTCCTGAAGGGGGTGGGGCGCTAATCGGCTCAGCGCTGCCTGGGCGGCCTTGGTGTCTAGGCTGAGTCTAGCCAGGGCACCGCCCGGCTGGGCAGCATCATCACACCAGCGGTTGAGCTACCATGCTTATCAGTGATTTTGCAGACCTACTGGCATCACCACGTTAAATTGCCCTTACTCTTTCCTGCCCACAAGGACCCTGCCATGACCCAGACCAATCGCCGCTTCCTGCTCGCCAAACGCCCGGTCGGCGCCGTGCGCCGCGATGATTTCACCTTCGAGACGGTACCCGCCCAAGCCCCGGGTGACGGCCAGGTGCAAGTACGCAACCTGTACCTGTCGCTGGACCCGGCCATGCGTGGCTGGATGAATGAAGGCAAGTCGTACATCCCGCCGGTCGCCCTCGGCGAGGTGATGCGCGCCCTGGGCGTGGGTGAAGTGGTGGCGTCCAACCACCCAGGCTACAAACCCGGCGACCACGTCAGCGGCGTGCTGGGCGTGCAAGACTATTTCACCGGCGAACCCCAGGGCCTGTACAAGATCGACCCTGACCTGGCCCCCCTGCCCCGCTACCTTTCAGCCCTCGGCATGACCGGCATGACCGCCTACTTCGCCTTGCTCGACGTCGGCCAGCCCAAGGCCGGTGACACCGTGGTCATCTCCGGCGCTGCCGGAGCGGTGGGCAGCATCGTCGGCCAGATCGCCAAAATCAAAGGCTGCCATGTGGTCGGCATCGCCGGCGGAGCGCAGAAGTGCCAATACCTCAAGGACGAACTGGGCTTCGATGGCGTGATTGACTACAAGGCCGAAGCGGTGCTCGACGGCCTCAAACGCGAATGCCCCAAGGGTGTCGATGTCTACTTCGATAACGTGGGCGGCGAGATCCTCGACGCCGTGCTGACCCGCATCAACTTCAAGGCCCGCATCGTGATCTGCGGGGCGATCAGCCAGTACAACAACAAGGAAGCGGTCAAAGGGCCGGCCAACTACCTGGCACTGTTGGTGAACCGCGCGCGGATGGAAGGCTTCGTGGTGACGGACCACACCAAGGAGTATGGCAAGGCGGTGCAGGAAATCGCCGGATGGCTGGCCAGTGGCAAGGTCAAGAGCAAGGAGGATGTGGTGGAGGGGCTGGAAACCTTCCCGGAGACGTTGCTCAAGCTGTTCAGCGGGGAGAACTTCGGCAAGTTGGTGTTGAAGGTTTGAGAATGGGTTGAATCAGTCCCTGTCAGGAAATACAAACCGCAGAGGCTGAATCTAGTAAGATTCAGCCTCGCACCTTATGGGATTTGCAGAGTAGACCATGATCAAGATCACCCCAACCATCGAGTGCTCCAACACCGCGCCCTTCGTGCTGTTCGGCGGCATCAACGTCCTCGAGTCCGAAGACCTTGCCCTGAGGGCCTGTGAAGCGTACGTGCGCGTCACTCAGAAACTGGGCATCCCCTACGTCTTCAAAGCCAGCTTCGACAAAGCCAACCGCTCCTCGATCCACTCCTACCGTGGCCCAGGCCTGGAAGAAGGCCTGCGCATCTTCGAAAACGTGAAAGCAGCGTTCGGCGTGCCGATCATCACTGACGTTCACGAAATCCACCAGGCCGCGCCAGTGGCCGAGGTGGTCGACGTGCTGCAACTGCCTGCGTTCCTGGCCCGCCAGACGGACCTGGTCATCGCTTTGGCCAAGACCGGCAAGCCTGTCAACATCAAGAAGCCTCAGTTCCTGAGCCCTTCGCAAATGCAGAACATCGTGCAGAAGTTCAAGGAAGCCGGTAACGACCAGCTCATCCTGTGCGACCGCGGCACCTGCATGGGCTATGACAACCTGGTGGTCGACATGCTTGGCTTCGGCGTAATGAAACGCACGTGCGACAACCTGCCGATCATCTTCGACGTGACCCACGCCCTGCAGAACCGCGATCCATCCGGCGCCGCTTCCGGTGGCCGTCGCGAACAGGTCGTGGACCTGGCCCGCGCCGGCATGGGCGTTGGCCTGGCGGGCCTGTTCTTGGAAGCCCACCCGAACCCGGACCAAGCCAAGTGCGATGGCCCAAGCGCCCTGCCGCTGGACAAGCTGGAGCCCTTCCTGACGCAGATCAAGGCGCTGGATGACCTGGTGAAGTCGTTCCCGCCGCTGGTGATTGCCTGAAATGAAAAGGGGCTGCACTGCAGCCCCTTTGGGTATGGATCAGCCGCGAATTTCGGCCACCACCGCCGCCAGTGCTTGCGCCGGGTCTGGCGCCTGGCTGATCGGGCGGCCGATCACCAAGTAATCGGAGCCGGCATCCAATGCCTGACGTGGCGTCAGGATGCGGCGTTGGTCGTCCTGGGCACTGCCCGCCGGGCGAATACCTGGGGTAACCAGTTGCAGCGACGGGTGCGCTGCCTTCAGTGCCGGGGCTTCGAGTGCCGAGCAAACCAAGCCGTCCATGCCCGCCTTTTCGGCCAACGCGGCCAGGCGCAGCACCTGCTCCTGCGGCTCGATATCCAGGCCAATGCCTGCCAGGTCCTCGCGCTCCATGCTGGTCAGCACGGTCACACCGATCAGCAGAGGTTGCGGGCCGCTACGCTTGGCCAGTTCTTCGCGGCAGGCCGACATCATGCGCAGGCCCCCGGAGCAATGCACGTTGACCATCCACACGCCCATCTCGGCCGCTGCCTTGACCGCCATGGCGGTGGTGTTGGGAATGTCGTGGAACTTGAGGTCGAGGAACACCTCGAAGCCCTTCGCGCACAGGGTTTCGACAATGCCGGCAGCGCTGCTGGTGAACAGCTCCTTGCCAACTTTTACCCGGCACAGCGCGGGGTCAAGCTGGTCGGCCAGTTTCAGGGCGGCGTCACGGGTAGGGAAATCCAGGGCGACGATCAGGGGCGTCTGGCAGGCGGACATGTCGAGGTCTCTTTGGCAAGTCGAAAACGGCGCGCATTGTAAACGAAGTAGGGGTGCCTTTGGGGGCCGCAGGTCACGAGATTTGGCCAGGTAGCGTATGGCTCCTATAATTGAACCAACGAATACGGCAATCGCTCATAGTTGATATAGGCGATGCGGTAGACGATGACAGGAGATAAACACATGCCTTGGTATGCCTGGCTGATACTCATCATAGCCCTCGGCTCGATTGTCGGCGGGCTGATGATGTTGCGGGATACGGCAAAGAAGCTGCCCTTGACCGAAGAGCAGCTTAAGAAGGTGCATGAGCGCAATGCGCAAGCGGATGCCCAGGACGGGCAGGACCGCTAGTTTCCCTTCGCTGGCAAGGGCGGCCCCTGAGGCGAAGGGGCCGCGTTGGTACAGTGCCGTTAGACGTTCTACTCCACCCTCAACTTGTCGCGATTGCGCTCCAGCAGCGCATTGCCGATGCCCTTGATCTCCAGCAGTTCATCTACCGAAGCGAACGGGCCGTTGGCATCCCGGTAAGCGATGATGGCCTCGGCTTTTGCCTTGCCGATGCCGTTGAGCGCCTTCTGTAACGTCGGTGCGTCAGCATCGTTGAGGTTCAGCTGGGCAGCAGGGGCCGCGATTTGCGACACCTGGGGTACCGGTTGTGCCATGGCGGCGCTGTCGGCCGGTGCCGCACTGAGGGAAAAAGACAGGCCGGCGAACAACGGCAGAAACAGGTAGGACAGAACGGTATTACGCATTTCGGACACTCCTTCGAGTCTGATTACGAGGCAGCGTTTCCTTAGCTGCCCCGTAAAACTAGCGACTTGAGGGAGGTTGAGAAAGTGCGATGAACAACCGATTAGTTACCAAATCGAACAGCCGACAGCGCCAAATGAAACGCCCTGTAGGAGAGCGCCGCAAAGCATGAAGGTGCCTTCTGCGCTTACCGATCCTGGCGCTGCTGCTGGTAAACCCAATCGACGATCTCCCCTTCCGGCGCATAGCCGCTGACCAGCTCGCGCAGCAGTTGCCGCACCCGGGTGAAGTCATCCTCCGCCACCGCCTTGAACAACGTGCCCAGGCGCTCCCTCAACAGGTCCCAGGCGACGTAGTCTTCGTTGGCGGCCATGATCATCGGGTGCGCGGTAGGGGAAACATCATCGCCAATCAGCAGTTCTTCATAGAGCTTCTCACCGGGGCGCAGCCCGCTGAATTCGATAGCGATGTCGCCATGGGGGTTACTCGCGTTACGCACACTGAAACCGGACAGGTGAATCATTTTTTCCGCCAGTTCCACGATCTTTACCGGTTCGCCCATATCCAGCACGAACACATCACCGCCCTGCCCCATGGCACCGGCCTGAACGACCAACTGCGCCGCCTCGGGGATGGTCATGAAGTAACGCGTGATCTTGGGGTGGGTAACCGTCAGTGGGCCACCGGCTTTGATTTGCTGGTGGAACAACGGAATCACCGAGCCCGAGGAGCCCAGCACATTGCCGAACCGCACCATGGTGAAGCGGGTTTTGTTCACGCGTGAAATCTTGCCACTGTCACCGTACATCACCGGCGCCGCTTCGCGGCTCAGCGCTTGCAGAATCAGCTCGGAAAGCCGTTTGGAGCTGCCCATCACATTGGTCGGGCGCACGGCCTTGTCGGTGGAGATGAGCACGAAGTTGGCCACGCCCGATTGCAGGGCCGCCTGCGCGGTGCAGAGGGTGCCAAACACGTTGTTCAGAATGCCCTCCGCCACGTTGTGTTCGACCATCGGCACATGTTTGTAGGCGGCGGCATGGTAGACCGTGTCCACCTGCCAGGTGCTCATCACATCGGCCAGATGATGCTGATTACGCACCGAGCCCAGTATCGGCAGCAGGCGCACCGACAGCGATTCCCGCGCCGCGCGCTGTTCCAGTTCACTGAGGATGCTGTACAGGTTGAACTCGCTGTGATCGAACAGCAGCAAGGTCGTTGGCCCCGACCCGATGATCTGACGGCACAACTCGGCGCCGATCGAGCCCCCCGCACCGGTCACCAGCACGGTTTGATTCTTGATGCAGCGTTCCAGCAACTCTTCCTGCGCGGGCACCGGGTCGCGCCCCAGTAAATCGGCAATGTCGACGTCCTGAATGTCGTCGACTTTCACCCGCCCGCTGGCCAGGTCGGCAAATGCCGGCACACTGCGCACATGCAAAGGGTACGGCTCGAGGAACGCGAGGATCTCCTTGCGGCGGGCCCGTGAGGCCGATGGCAGTGCCAGCAGGATTTCCTGCGCCCCGGTTTCCTTGATCATCTGTTCAAGGTGCTTGGGCTTGTACACCTGCAGGCCGGAGATAACCCGGTTGGCAAGGTCGCCATCATCGTCGATGAATGCAACAGGCCGCATCGCCCGCCCCATGCGCAACGCTGCCAACAGTTGATTGCCGGCTGTGCCGGCGCCATAGATAGCGACCCTGACCTGGCCATCATCGCGGTTGGCGAAAGGAATCTGGTGGGCACCGGTAAACCAGTCCCCCAAAAAATACTGGCGCATGATCAGGCGCAGGCCACCGATGATCACCAGGCTCAGCCACCAATAGTTGAAGATGATCGAGCGCGGCACGATGACTTTGTGGTTGCTGTACCAATACACCACCACCGCAAGAATCAGCGAGGACAAGGTGACAGCCTTGATAATGGCGATCAGCGCATCATTGCCGAAGTAGCGCATCACCGCCCGGTACATGCCAAAACGGATGAACAACGGGATTGCAACTGCTGGGGCTGCCAGGAACAGCCACGTGTGTTCGACGATAGGGTTGTACATCTCATCGATACCCAAGCGCACGATGAACGACAACCACAAGGCGAACCAGATCAGCAGGACGTCAGTGCACACCTGTATCAGGCGCTTCTGCCGTCGAGACAGGTTCACCAGGTACTGGCGGACCCTGTCTTTGCTCGCTTCACTCATCCGGTTCTCCTGTTTTGCAAATCGCCCTGATCATAGGGCCGTTGGCCTGCCAGCCAAACCGCACATTCAACACCTTTGTGCGAAGCCCAATCCGTCCGGCCATGTTACTCACGTTTACCTGCACGATATTTGATCGCCAGCAGTGTAAGAGGCCCATAGGCCACCAAGGTTCCCACTGCACCATCGAGTTGCAGTACCACCACCGCAACGGCAATGGGCAGCAACCAGCCAAGGTTGATGGCTGCCACGGCCAGGCTTACAGGCAAATGGCTGCCGTACTGGCGCGACGCATGCTGGTAGGCGTGACTGCGATGGGCCTCATAGACCTTTTCGCCACGTAACAGACGCCGAACCAGGGTGAACGTGGCATCGACCACGAATACACCCAAAAGTATTAACCACCCCCAGAAGAGTAGCGGGTTTATCCAGCCTGCCTGCAACGCCAGCAAACCCAGCACGATCCCCAGGAAACCACTGCCCGCATCGCCCATGAAAATCCGGGCCGGGGGGAAGTTCCAGAACAGGAACCCCGCCACCGTCGCCGCCAGCAGCAGCGGTAGCCAGAGTGCCTGGGTATTGCCTGTAAGCCAGTACAGCAGGCAGCCACCCAAACAGGCACAAATGGCCTCAATGCTGGCCAGCCCATCGATGCCGTCCATGAAATTGTAGAGATTGAGCAACCACACCAGGTACAACGCCCCGAGCATCGCGCCTAGCCAGGCCAAGTCCAGCTGCAGCCCGAACAGCGTGAGCGGGGGCATACCCCCAAGCCAGTACAACCCCCACCCTGCTGCCAGGAAATGCCCGAGCAAGCGCCAACGGGCGGCGATGTGGCCGTGGTCGTCCATGAAGCCGATCAGCGCAACCAGGCCTGCGGCCCCCAAAACACCGACCAGCAGCGCCGTTGGCACTACCCCGCTCCAGCCCAGCACCAGCATGGCGATCAGGAATGACACGACAAACGCCACGCCGCCACCGCGTGGTGTTGGCAAGGTGTGCGAACTGCGGGCGTTGGGTATGTCCAGCAGGCTGCGGGACAAGGCGTAACGGCGCAGCGCTGCGGTCATTGCCAGGGAGGCGAGGCCTGCGGCCAGAATCAGCCAGCTCATGAATGATGGGTATCCAGGAAAGATCGAGCGGTCATGTTCAGTCCTTGCTCAACTGAGCAGGGCGGGGTCCAGCCCAGCACCTCGCGGTTCTTGGCGATGTCCACCTGCAATGAACCCAGCAGGCGCTGGGCAAGGTCGCCACGACCCAGCAGCCCTGCCGTCACGCGCAGCAAGCCAGGCGGGACGGGCAGCAAACGTGCCGGGCGACCTAGTGCACGGCCCAAGGTACGCAGCAGCCGGCTCAACGAGACATCGTCGCCGTCGCTTGCCAGGAACGTTTGGTTGGCAGCCTGGGGATGGTCGATGCAAGTCACGATCAGGTCGACCAGGTTGTCTATGCCCACCAGGCTGCGGCGGTTATCCACGGCCCCGAACGGCAGCGGCACGCCGCGGTGTACCCAGCGCATCATGCTCTGGAAGTTGGCTTTGACGCCTGGCCCATAAACCAGTACCGGGCGGATCACCACCACTTGCATGCCAGTGGCCGCGGCCAACTGGTGCAAACCCTGCTCTGCTTCGTGCTTGGAGATGCCATAGGCATCCTGGGGTGCCGGCAGGTCGTCTGCACACACGGGCTGGCCCGGCTGGCTGAGTTCACCGTTGACCTTGATCGAACTGATGAAGATAAAGCGCCGCACGCCGGCTGCTGCCGCCTGACGGGCCAGGCTCAGGGTACCTTCGACATTGACACGGCGAAACTCGGCCAGGCTGTCGGCGGCGGTTTCCTGCATCACATGCACGCGCGCTGCGGCATGCACCACTGCATCGACACTGGCGAGGGCCGGCGCCCAATCGGTTGACGCAGTCATTTCGCCCACGGCTACGCCCGCGATCTCGGCCGGGCCGGTGCCGCCCGTGCGCAACGCCGCACGGGCGGCATAGTCGCCCAGTGTGCCAAGCTTGCGGCATACAGCACTGCCAACGAAACCGCTGGCACCGGTGACAAGAATGGTGCGTCTATCCATGAGTGATCATCCAGCCCGTGGGCATTACAAGCATCGACTGGCGGGCAAACCCGCTCCCACCGGCCCCCGCACAATCAAACAAGGTTACCTGCCCTTCAACAGGCTGCGGTAAAGCTCGGCATAGGCGCTGACCATGGCAGGCGCCGTGAACACCTCTTCATAACGCTGCTGCGCCTTGGCGCCCATGGCCTGTGCCATGGCCGGGTCAGCCCACAGACGCTGCATGGCCTGCGCCAGCGCGCCGGCATCGCGGGGCGGCACCACCAGGCCGGTCTGGTCGGCCAGGTTGATGAAGGTGGTACCCGAGCCCATCTCGCAGGAGATCAGCGGCTTGCCGTACATCGCCGCCTCCAGCAACGAGATGCCGAACGACTCGGAGCGCAGGTGCGACGGGAACACGAAGCCGTAGCACAGTTCCAGCAGCGCGGCCTTGTCGTCGTCAGGCAACCCGCCAAGAAAATGCACATGGCTCAGGCCCAGCGCGGCAGCTTGCTGCTTGAGTTCGGCCTCCAGGAAGCCGCCGCCCATTATCACTACCGGCAAGCCGTTTATTTTCGCGGCTTGCAGCAGGTAGTCCAGGCCCTTGTAGTAGCGCAACGCGCCAACGAACAGGAAAAACCGCTCGCCCAGCCGTGCCCGCCAATACGCCAGCTTTTCGACGGACGCCTTGGGGTACGTTGCCCGGTCCAGGCCATAGGGGATGATCGCAACCTTGTCCTTGAAGCGCGTGAGCACCGGGCTGTGGGCCGCGTAGTTGGGCGACGAGGCAACCACCCTGTCGACGCTGGAGAAGAAGCGGTTCATCAGCGGCTGGTAGAGCTTGAGCAGCCACTTCTGCTTGACGATATCCGAGTGGTAGCTCACCACGGTGGGCTTGTTCAGCCGCGTGATGAAATGCACCAGGTCCATGTAGGGCCAGGGGAAATGGTAATGCACGATGTCTGCCTGCCTGGCCAGCTCGGCAAAGTCCTTGAGCGCCGACAGCGAGAAACCGGTAGACGCCAGGTGCAGGTCGAGCTTGGCGCGGTGGGTCAGGTGGTTGCCCACCGGTTCCCCGCGTGCAGCCCCGCGGTTGCTGAGGTACAACACCTGCGAATCGATACCTTGTGCCCGGCCACCTTCGGCGATCTGGAAAATGACCTGCTCGATACCGCCCATGGAGTCCGGGTAGTAGGTCTTGAAAAAGTGCAGCACCTTGATCATCGGCCCTCCTTGACCTTCTGGTACACCTCGAGGGTGGCCTGGGTGCAGCGCTCCCACGAGAACCCGCTGGCATGGCGCAAGCCCTGCGCCACGGCTGCCGCACGCCAGCTTTCATCTTCCAGCCCCTGTTGCAGCAACGCAGTGAGGGCATCCACGTCATCGGGCGCACACATCAATGCGGCCTCGCCGGCCACTTCAGGCAGCGACGAACTGTTGGAGCACACCACCGGCACGCCCGAACTCATGGCTTCAAGCACTGGCAGACCAAAGCCTTCGTAGTGCGATGGGAAGGTGAACAGGCGTGCGCCGGCAAACAGCAGCGGCAGGTCTTGGCTGGGCGCAAAGCCCAGGTAGCGCGCCCAGCCTTGCTGCTGCGCCTGGGCGATACGTGCATGAATCGCGTCGCTGCGCCAACCATGGTAGCCGGTGAGGATCAACGGCCAACGCTGACGCAACGCCAGCGGCAGCCTGCCGTAGGCGTCCAGCAAGGTTTCCAGGTTCTTGCGCGGCTCAATGGTGCCGACGAACAGGCTGTAGCCACCCGGTTGCAGGCCATGGCGCGCGAGGGTTTCGCGCAGCGCCTCAGGGCTGCGTGGGTAGAACTCCGGGGAGCTGGCCAGCGGGATGGCATGAATACGCTCGATGGGCCAGGCGAAATAATCGGCCAGCTCCTGCCGGGTATAGCGCGAGTCGGTGATCAGCGCATCGGCACGCTCAAGCGTGAGCCTGAGCTCTTTCTGCAGGTAACGGGCAACCTGCGGCGCGTGGCAATGCGCCCACGTAAACGGCGACAGGTCATGGAAGGTGGCCACGCTGCGGCCAGCGAACGGCGGCAGGTAGTAGTTGGGGCTGTGGTAGATGTACTCGTCATACCCTTGCAGCGCCCGCTTGCGCAAATACGGCATCAGCCGCCGATAGGCTTCCACAGCCAATGCGTTTTTCTGCACAAGGCGCTTGAGCCCATGCACGGCATCGGACTGCTCCGAGGGTGTGGGCAGGCCTGGTAGAAAGCGTCGGCCGGCAAACAGCCGCAGGTCGGTGACTTCGCTACTGCGCTGCAGCCGCGAGGCCAGCTCGTAGGTGTAGCGGCCAATGCCGGTCAGTGGGAAACGGACCGGCTCGACGGATAGAATGAGCTTCATTTACCCGCAAGCATCCATCCCAGGGTTTCATCCAGCGAAGGGGTTTGCCACCCCGGTACCAGCCCTCGCAGCCGGGCATTGTCGCCGCAGAGGGTCTTGACCTCGTTGGCCCGCACGAACGCGGGGTTCACCTGCACTTCGATCGAGTGCCCGGTAATGGCCGTGCATTTGGCGATGACTTCGCGCAGCGAATGGGTGTGCCCGGAGCTGACGTTCACCGTCTGCCCCAGCGGGCGCGCTTCGATCAGCCCGCGGTAGGCCTGGACCACTGCACGCACGTCGCTGAAATCGCGCCATACGTCGAGGTTGCCCAGTTCGATAGTGTCGGCCTTGCGGTGAAAGTGCGAGACGATCTTGGGCAGCAGGAAGTTTTCTGCCTGCCCAACACCGGTGTAATTGAAGGGACGCGCGATGACGATCGGCAGGCGATCGCACCACAAACGCGCCATGTATTCCATGGCCAGCTTGCTGACCGCGTAATCATTGGCTGGCGCGGGCGGCGTCTGCTCGTCGAGCATCCCCTCGGAAACGTTGCCATATACATTGGCACTGCTGGCAAGCAACACACATTCAGGTGCCTTGCCACAAGCAGCGATGGCTTCGAGCAGGTTGCGCGTGCCCAGCAGGTTGACCTGGTAAAACGCATCGGCAGCGCCATGCCCGACAAATGCAATGGCAGCCAGATGCACGATGACATCTGGCTGCACTTCGGCCAACAATGCGCGCAAGCCCAGGCCGTCAGTAAGATCGACCTGGTGGTAATCCGGGGCATCCAGCGCTTGGCTGCCCGTGCCGATTACCTCATAGCCACTGGCTCGCAACTCGTCCGCCATGTAGCGGCCGGTGAAGCCCTGAACCCCTGTGATAAGCGCGCGTTTGTTGGCCTTTTGCATCAGAACGAGAACCCTTTTTCGTTACGACGCAGGTCGGCTTCGACCATCATGCGGCACAGCTCTTCAAGACTGGTCTTGGGCTCCCAGCCCAGCACTTGCTTGGCCTTGGCCGGGTTGCCGATCAGCAGTTCGACTTCGGCTGGGCGGTAGAATTTCGGGTTGATGACGACCAGCACCTTGCCAGTGGCGGCGCAGGTGCCCTGCTCTGCCTCGTCCTTGCCGCTCCACTTGATTTCGATGCCCGCGGCCTTAAAGGCCATGGTGACGAAGTCGCGTACGGTTTCGGTACGGTTGGTGGCCAGCACGAAGGTGTCCGGCTCGTCAGCCTGCAGCATGCGCCACATGCCTTCGACGTATTCCTTGGCAAAGCCCCAGTCGCGCTTGGCGTCGAGGTTGCCCAGTTCGAGTTTGTCGAGCAGGCCGAGTTTGATCTTGGCAACCGAGTCGGTGATCTTGCGGGTCACGAACTCACGGCCGCGCAGCGGCGACTCGTGGTTGAACAGGATGCCGCTGGTGGCAAAGATGTTGTACGACTCACGGTAGTTGATGGTCATCCAGTGGGCGTACAGCTTGGCCACGCCGTAGGGGCTGCGCGGGTAGAACGGGGTGGTTTCGACCTGCGGGATTTCCTGGACCTTACCGAACATTTCCGAGGTGGACGCCTGGTAGAAGCGTACCTTCGGGTTGACGATGCGGATCGCTTCGAGCAGGTTCACGGCGCCCAGGCCGGTGATTTCAGCGGTAGTCAGCGGCTGCTCGAACGAAACACCCACGAAGCTTTGCGCAGCGAGGTTGTAGACCTCGGTGGCTTCGGTGGTTTGCAGCAGGCGGATGCTGGCCGACAGGTCGGTGAGGTCGTATTCGACCAGGTGCAGGTTGGGGTTAGTGTGGATCCCCAATTCCTCAATGCGCCAGAAATTGACCGAGCTGGTACGGCGGTAGGTGCCATAGACTGTATAGCCCTTTTCCAGCAGCAGTTCTGCCAGGTAGGCGCCGTCTTGACCAGTGATCCCAGTGACGATTGCTTTCATGCGACTTAACCAACTCCGATAGTGCCGTACGGGCATGTGTGATTATTAGACCCGGCGCGAGCGATTCCTGCCGCGCACGTGAAGGTTCGATGTCGGAGTATACATCTGTTGGGCAGTGTGCTCGACTCAGAAAAGACTGACGTAGGCCAGCGGGGAGCGTTTCCTCCGTGCGTGGCCTTTCTACAGATGCCTCTAAGAGACCAGCACTACCTCCACAGCCATGCTGGCCCTCACGCTTGAGCGGCGCCCGACACTCTAGTTCAGCGCGGTGTGACCCGCAGGCGACTTGCCGGCGATGGGCTGCCCAGCAGCCCCGGCATCCAGACGCGCTACATCCCCCCCTGGCAGGCTGGTTTCCGGCACTGGGCTGAGCCACATGTTGACGTTGTCGACGCTTTCCTGATTCAACTCCCCCGCCCAACGGTTCAGCAGGAACAGGTTGGTGATGAAGTCATACTGGGTTTTAAGCAAGTCTCGACGCGCCTTGAACTCGTTCTGCACACTGGTCAGTACATCCACCGCGTTTACAACGCCGAAGCTGAAGGCCTTTTGCGCAGCGATGCTGGACTGTTGCGCAGAAGACAGCGCATTACGGTTAGCGCGGATTTTCTCTACTGCAGCCTGAGCGGTGAGGAAGGCGGTGGTGGTTTCCTTCACCACCTGACGGCGCACGCCTTCAAGCTGCTCTTCAGCTGCCAGTTGATCATCGTAGAGACCGCGCACACGGGCAGACGTCGAACCGCCACTGTAGATCGGGATTTTCACGCCCAGCGTGGCCACGTAGCTATCGCTGCGTGGCGCCTGAGTGTTGTCGTAGCCTTGGTCGCTCTGCTGGGCGCTCAGGCTCAGCGACAGTTGGGGATAGTGTTCGCCTTTGCCTTCACGTACCGCTGCCATGGCTGCTTCGGCACCGCTCTTGGAGGCTCTGAGCGAAGGGTTGGCTTCTACCGCTTGGGTAATCCACTGTTGCAGGGGGCGCGTCGGCGCTTGCAATGCCACATCGTTCCGCACACGGCTGAGCGGTTCGGTGATAGGCCGTCCCACGATTTCGGCCAAGGCCTCACGGCTCACCAGCACCTGGTTGCGCGCCTCCACTTCCTGGGCGGCCAGGAAATCCACACGCGCTTGCATGTCCAGCTTGTCGGTGATCTTGGCCATCTGCCGGTCGAACAGGCTGCTGACGCGGTCCAGGTTTTTCTGGGTGGCACGGCGTTCGGCTTGTACCAAGGCCAGCTCATCGTCGGCCGCAAGGGCCACGAAGTAGCGTTTGGCAAGGTCTACGGTCGCTTCGGCCAATGTGTCTTCGGCTTGCTGACCCTTCTGCTCGTTGACGCTCTTGGACTTCTGGTAGCGCTCCCAAGCCGGCTTGTTATACAGGTACTGGGTCAGGCTCAACGAATAACTTTCGTTGTTGTAGATGTCGCGACTGATTTCGTTTTTGCGCAGGACGCGGCTGGTGTTGGCATTCGCCGACACCTGCGGCAGCAAGCCGCCGAGGGCCTCACGTTGTTGGGCAGTCGCAGTACGCGCGCGCGCGTAGGCAGCAAGCACCCGAGGATCCTCCAGCCGGGCCTCACGATACAGGCCCGCCAGGTCCAACGCATAGGTCGAAGCCGAAACAGCCTTCAGTTGCTCGCCCGCCGGGCCCATTCCTTCGGCGGCCACCGCTTGCCAGGCGGCCATGCACATCAGCATTCCAGGTAGCAAACGCAGCACAATCATTCCTCGATCAGCGATTCGGCGAACATGTTGCGGGCGGGTTTGAGCAGGTACTGCAGCATGGTGCGGTCACCGGCATTGATGAGGACATCGGCTGGCATACCCGGGTGCAGCTTGCGGTTACCAAGCTTCTGCATGCCGTCTTCAGTAACCTGAACGCGCACTAAGTAGTAAGCATCCCCGGTACGCTCTTCGGTCAAACTGTCTGCAGAGATACGAACAAGCTTGCCCTCGATAACAGGTGTGGTCGCTTGGTTGAAAGCAGTGAAACGAATGTCTGCAGTTTTACCCAACTCCAGACGGTCGATATCGCGGGTGGCAACTTTAGCCTCCACCACCAGCTCGGACTGCGCCGGTACGATATCCAGAATCGGCGTAGCCGCACTGATGACGCCGCCAATGGTGTGCACCTTCATATCAAGCACCATTCCACTTTCTGGCGCACGAATCACCACACGAGACAAACGATCACGCAACGCCGCCTCTTTTTCCTGAAGATCGAAAACCTGAGCCTGCACTTCCGACAGCTCATTGGCGACGTCGGAGTCAAACTTCTTCTTCAGCTGCACGATCTGCAGCTCGGTTTCACCAATCTGTAATTTGGTCTGAGTGATGCCCGACTGATGATCGGCGACCTCGGTCTTCAGCATGTCCAGCTTGCGCTCCTGCTCAAGCATGCGCTGGTTATCGACGAAACCTTCGGCCAACAGTTCTTTGAGCTGCTTGATCTCACCGGTATAGGACTTCTCCAATCCGCTTTTGGTACGGATCATGTCGTTGAGCCCAGCTATTTGCTGTTTCATCTGCTGAATGCGCTCGCGGTTTACCGAGATCTCACCCTGCAGCGAATTACGGCGAGCCAAGAACACCTGCTGCTCACCCGCCATGGCTTCCTGGGCACGGGCAGAATCCGTGCCGTCCATGGTGACTGGCGGGATAGCGTCCAACCCATCGCGCTCGGCCCGCAACCGCGCCTCTTTATATCGAGCCACGATCAACTGGTTACGGGTGGACTCGTATTCAGCGCTAAGCTGGGACTCGTCCAGCACAATCAAAGGGTCACCCTTCTTGACCAAGTCACCATCACGGGCGAGGAGTTCTTTAACGATGCCCCCTTCAAGATGCTGCACGGTCTTGCGGTAGTTCTGCACGGTGACCACACCAGAACCATGCACCGCATTGCTCAACGGCGCGAATGCAGCCCAGCTGCCAAAAATACCGAAGGTGACAAACACGATAGTCAGACCAATACGGCGGATACCCCGATCAGAGGTGGGCATGTCATCGAAATTGTGGTCGAACGCGGTAATCGCTTTACTGCTCATTTAGAAATCCTTTCAAGCGCCGGTGCTGGTCGAGGTGGCAGGCGCAGGAGCCGGTGCCGCAGGTGGGGCGGAGTTGGGGGCAGCCGAGGGTGCTGCGGGCGGCTGCGGCGCGGCTGGCTGAGCCACACGCTGCTGGGCTTTGGCCTGTTGTGCGGCCAGTTCCGCGATGACCCGGTCACGCTCCCCATACAGCGAGATGGTGCCGCCTGCCATTACCATAATGCGGTCAAGGCGCGTAAGAATGTTGGGGCGGTGCGAAACGATGAACACCGTGGCGCCGGTTTCTTTCAGTTTCTGCAGGGCCACACCCAACGCACGCTCACCGACGTCGTCGAGGTTGGAGTTGGGTTCATCGAGAACGATCAGGCGCGGGTTACCGTAGATGGCACGTGCCAGGCCAATGCGCTGACGCTGGCCACCCGACAGGTTGACACCATCACTGCCGATTACCGTGTCGTAGCCGTCTGGCAACATCAGAATCATTTCGTGTACGCCAGCCATTTGCGCTGCGGCCACCACCTTGTCCGGGTCGACCTTGTCAAAGCGGGCGATGTTTTCGCTGATACTGCCTTCGAACAGCTCGATGTCCTGAGGCAGGTAGCCCACATAGGGACCAAGCGCTTGCTTGTCCCAACTGGCGATATCAGCACCATCAAGACGCACCACGCCATGCTGAGGTGGCCAGATGCCCATCAGCGCGCGTACCAGCGTGGACTTGCCGGCGGCACTGGGGCCAACGATGCCCACAATGGAACCCGCCGGGGCTACAAAGCTGATGCTGCGTATCACTGGTGCCTTGGCACCTGGAGGCGCAACGATGAGGTTCTCGACTTGGATATGACCTTCAGGCGCGGGCAGCGGCATGCGCTCAGGCTCGTTATTCAAATCATCCATGACTTTATTGAGGCGATCGTACTGAACCTTCGCAGAAACAAAACCCTTCCAGCTACCGATCATCTGGTCGATCGGTGAAAGAGCACGCCCCAGCAACAGCGAACCCGCCATCAGCAGGCCTGGGTTGATCTCATGGGTAACCACAAGGTAAGCGCCGATCGCCAACATGATGGACTGCGACCAGATGCGGAAGGTCTTGGACGTTGAACTGACAACCCCGCCCTTGTCACTGGCACCCGACTGCAACAGCATGATGTTGCGCTGGCGTTTGGCCCAACGGTCCATCAACGTGTCCAGCATACCCATGGACTCGATAACTTCGGCATTGCGCAAGGTTTTGGTGGTGACCACATTGGACGCTACGTTTTCCTTGTTGGCAGTCGCCAGCGCACCGCCAGTAACCTTGTGGTTCACTACCGCCAGTACAGTCAGCACCAAGCCGCAGCCCAACGTCATCCAGCCGAACCATGGATGGAAAAGGAACATGACGATGGTGTAGATGGGAAACCAAGGCGCATCGAAGAACGCGAACAGCCCAGGGCCGGTGAAAAACTGTCGCAGCGAGGTGAGGTCATTCAGCGACTGCGCGGTGGCATCCGAGCCACCACTGTTAAGTGCACGCTTGAAGCTTGCCCTGTACACATCACGGCTCAGCAACACATCCAGGCGATTACTGATACGCACCATGATGCGCGAGCGTACCCACTCCAACGCACCCATGGTGATAACCAGGACGGTCATGATGAGGGTAAGCATAAGGAGCGTGGAAGTACTACTGGAAGGGACGACGCGGCCGGACACCTGAATCATGAAGAAGGTGGGCACCAGCATCAGCGCGTTGACGAAGAAGCTGAAGAAGCCTACCGAAAGGAAGCTGCTTTTGCAGGCTCTGAGGGCGGCTTGCAGATTGTTTTCCGATTGATAACTCATGGTGTCCATACTGAGAATGACGAAAGCGGCGGGCAGTGTAACATCCAGCCAGGAGGGCAGCGTGTCAGATTGTTCCCCTAACCACTTCGTTCAGCGACGAAGTGCACCTTTTGATGAAATTTTGAAAACTGCCGCAGCTATTGCCTTTGGGCTACACCTCAGGCGCCCTCACGCGACAAACGGCAATGCTAACCCTCAACGTGAAAAGCCGTCGCCAAAAAAACCACAAAAGTCGGAAAATAGCCCCACAGCTAGGATAATATCCTGATCCTCGAGACCTTTTTTTACCGTCAAACTCTCCAACTGAAACGCTCAGGTATAGCCAAAACTGCGCTACCGATCACCCCGCTTATAGCTAAGTTCCACTAAAGATATGAAATATTTTTTAGATTTCTTGGTTGACATCCCCTCCCCCGGACGGCATCTTCGCCACTCACAGGGAGCCTTCAATGGCCGTTTAGTGTATGCACGGGTCTGAGCACGTTAGCTACCAGTGTTGCTGCTTAAAAGGAGCTTAACAACGCCATGTCTATGCCTTCGCACACCCTTGATGGCTTGAAAATCAGCTCTCGAGTGACACTGCTCGAACCAGGCATGTACATTTTCAGGTACGCCTCGCAGCCTCCTGCAGACAAACCGGTCTGTATCGCCCTGCAGCAAGCACCGCTGGGTAAGGGCTCCATCGATTTCTTCCCGGCCGAGGGGGTTAGCAAAAATATGCTGACCAAGCTTGGCGATACTATTGTTGCGCGCGTCAAAGCGGGCGTAACCACGGTGTTGATCACTGAATACCACATGTTCGACGATGTGATTGACCCGGTTGACCTGCGCATCGACCGCATCGATACCTCACCGGCGATCATGCGCACGTTCGCCGTAGTTGCCACCGAACCTGCACAAGCCCTTCCTGCCGACGCCAATCCTCTTCCTGTGACCATTGCTGCACATTTGCAGCAATCGGGCGAAGTTGTTTCCAAGGACGGTTATGTGGGGGCGCCGAACAGCAACGAATTCATCGAATGTTTTGCAATCGACCTGCCGAACAAACCGGCCGGGGTCGATCTGCTCTATACCTGCATGGTGGCAGGGTCCGGCCCCAGCCGGAATGTATCGACAGGCACCACAGTAGGTGCCCGTGGTCAGGGCTTGCCCCTGATATGCGTGGGCTTCAGCCTGGTAGGCCCGCTGCGCAAACACTACGAATTGACCGGCCTGATCGCATTTGGAAATGCGGAACCTCAGCGCCTGGTGACCAATCAGATGATGCACGGCCCCACCGGCAATGAGCCGCTGGTGGCGTTGCACCTCGCCGTAACCCCCGTAACGAAGATGAACGCTGCCCGCCTTAAGTCTCCGTGGGAAAACTCTGCGTCACAGCAGAATACTATTGCAGCAGGCCAAACGGCCTGAAGTAACAGGAAGACATCATGCAATACGATAGCCCTCAATCGAGCAGCGCTCTGCAAGCTAACCTGAGCGCAGACAGCGCCAACCTCTCCGACGTGACCCTGGCAGCCATCAACAGCCTGCTGAACCTGAACACCGTTGAGACCGTCGGTATCGCCGGCATCACCGGCAACACCGTACAGCTGCCAACTTCCGGCACCGCCGACATCGTTCACGGTGTAGTTGAAGGCGCCAAAGGTGACCAGGTTGTTGTTGACCTGTCCGCCGCAGAAGCTGCTGGCATCAGCGCTTACGTGCTGCAGAGCGATGCCAACCTGGTTGTTGACCTGCAAGGTCAAGCAGCCGCTGGCGACGTTCAAGCCTTCGCTGCTGCCATTGCCCCAGCCGCTGTTGATACTTCGGCCATCGAACTGGTAGTGACTACCGGTAACGGCGACGACGTGATCACCGTTAAAGGTGACCAGAACACCCTGATCGATGCTGGCGACGGCAACGACACCATCGTGACTGGCAACGGTAACAACACTGTTATCGCTGGCAACGGCAACAACAACATCACCACCGGTTCGGGCGATGACACCATCATCCTGAGCGGCAGCAACCACGCTGACATCGTCAAGGCTGGTGCAGGCTACGATATCGTCCAGCTGGACGGTTCGCGCGATGACTACACCTTCACCGTCGGCAACAACTTCACCGTCAACCTGACTGGCAATCAAACTGCCTCGATCACCGACGCTGAGTTCCTGACCTTCGTCAACGGTGACACCACCGAAACCGTAGCTCTGGCTCACAGCGACGCAGAAGCTGCTGCCCTGCGCCTGTACCAAGGCATCCTGGGTCGCGACGCTGATGCTTCCGGCGCCAAAGACTTCACCAACCTGGTGAACGAAGGCACCTCGCTGACCGATATCGCCAACCAGTTCCTGAACTCGGCTGAGTTCGCTGGCGCTGCTTCGGCTCAAGACATCAACGAGCTGTACCAGGCTATCCTGGGCCGCGCTGCTGATGCCGAAGGCTCGACTGCATGGCAAGCCGTGCTGGCTAACGGTGGCACTCTGAACGATGTGGCGGCTGGTATCGCCCTGTCCAACGAAGCCATCCAGCTGGATCAGTCGAACGGCGACTTCGTCCGCGAACTGTACGAGAACGTACTGGGCCGTGAAGTTGAGCAAGAAGGCCTGGACGCTTGGGTATCCCAGCTGTTCAACGGCACCAGCCGTGCCGAAGTGGCTGCTGGCATCGTTGGCTCGGCTGAGGCTGCTCAGAAGTCCAACAGCGACTTCATCGACTCCCTGTACCAGTCCGCGCTGGGCCGTGATGCTGATGCAACTGGCAAAGCTGCATGGGAAGCTGTACTGGAAAACGGCGGCACTCACGCCGACGTGGCCCTGGGCATTGTTGGTTCCAACGAAGCCATCGCACACATCGACAACGTCGTTGTGCTGCACGGCCAGGTGTAACTAGCCCTGTCGTAGCGAAGCATACGCCCGGCCGCAAGGCCGGGGGTATGTGAAAGGGGGCGACTTTCGGGTCGCCCCTCTTTTTATTATCTGTAGTCAAGCCAAGCTTATGTCCAGACAACTCGACCATGGGCGAGAAACGCTCATGGACATCTTCCACCGCCACCGTCAGGCCAGCGAGCACGACGCGGCGGCAACTGCACTCGAACGTGCGTTGCAGATTCCCGAGTACCGGGCCGAAGCCCTCGTATGGAAAGGCATCGCGGCGTTGCCGCAGAAGCCCGAGCTGGCTTTTTTATTTTTTGCCGATGCCGCCCAGGCATTGCCCGACCGGGCGGATGTTCACGCGCTGGTGGGACGCAGCCTGCTGGCACAAGATCAATGTGAGCTGGCCACGCGTTACCTGACCAATGCTTGGAAAACTCAACCCAACGACCTTGCCCTGCGCCTGACACTGTGGGAGGCCCGCAGCCGATCAGAGACGCCAGCCGAACTACGGCGCATGATTCTGGCCCATCTGCCCGATATCCATACGGGGAAGGAGCTGGGGTTGGTATTGAAGCTTCTGGCCGCACAGAGCGACGCCCCCAGCACCGTCGGTGTTGTGCACTATCTGCCCGAGCAGAAGGAAATCCAGGGCTGGGCAATCGACTTGCAGAACCTGCAAGCACCCGCAACGCTCCAGATCGAAGCCAATGGCGCTCGCCTCAACGCCACCGCCAGCGCCACCCATCCGCTGCTCAGCGCAGCGGGCCTGCCCGCTACCCATGGCGGTTTGCGGGTGAGCGTGCCAAACCCGACACCTGCCGTGCACCTGCAATTTACCAACGGTATCCCCCTGCTTGGCAGCCCGATTTACGCGATACCGGTCTTCGTTCCGCCTGCCAGCGTTGGTGGCGGTGAAAACAACCCAGTGGATGTACTGATTCCGGTCTATAACGGCCTCGAGGAAACCCTGGAGTGCATCAATAGCGCGTTGGACGCGCGCAAACTGAACCGCACCCCGCATCGCCTTGTGGTCATCGAAGACAAGACGCCCGTCCCCGCGCTGGCCAAGGCCCTCAAGGTGCTGGCCGCCAAGGGCAAGATCACGTTGGTTCACAATGCAGTGAACCTCGGCTTCATCCGCACCATGAACCGCGCTATGGCCCTTTGCCCGAACAAGGACGTGGTGTGGCTGAACGCGGACACCCGAGTACACGGTGCCTGGCTGGATCGCTTGCGTGAAGTCGCTTACAGCGACAAACGCATTGCATCGGTGACGCCGTTCACCAACAACGGCGAGCTGATGAGCTTCCCTCGCAGCCAGATCTGCCACGACATGCCCAGCGCCAAGGCCCAGGCCGAACTGGACGAACTGGCCCGACAAGTGGCCAGCCCACCGGTTGAAATCGAGACGGGCTGCGGCTTTTGCCTGTACATCAAGCGGGCTGCACTGGACCACGTCGGTTACCTCGACGAAGTGCACCTGGCCCGGGGCTATGGTGAAGAAACTGACTGGTGCCTGCGCGCCCGCAGTCACGGCTGGCGCCACATGGGCGCACCCAATGTGTTCGTGGCACACCAGGGCGGCATTTCGTTTGGTGCCGAGAAGGTGATGCGCGTCGCGGCGAACAACGCCACACTGCGCCAACGCTACCCCGACGCGTCAGCCCGCTATAAAGCATTTTGTCTGCGTGACCCCATCAAACCCGCACGGCAAGCCCTGCAGCAGGCGCGCCTAGAGCAGTTGGCCCGCAAGCCCGCTAGCGAGCGTAGTGCACGTTGGCAGCCGGGTGTGGACAACACACTCTACATCCATGATGGCTCCCTCGACGGTGCCGATTTCAGCCTGGGTTATCACCAGAGCAGCCACCGTACATGGGTGCAGTTGACTGCCCCACTGTGCCCTTTGCCGTTGAATCTGGAATTCGAACTGCCAGCCGATTTCACTCGGCTGGTCGAATGCCTGCGCCAGCTACCGCTGCAGGCAATCGTGTTCCAGAACCTGGCCCGGTGCCCGCTGGGGTTATGTGATCTGCCGGCAATGCTGGACATCCCGTACCGCATTCAGTGCCAGGACGATCGCTTGCTCGAACAGCAGAGCGATTACGACTGGCAGCGTTTTGCCCGCGAGGCCGCCAGCGTTCAGCTGCCGTGGGCGGCGCTAAAGCCTAGTTACTGCGATGCACTGCCAGGTGCCAAGCTGGTGACCGATGCAGCCCAGGCAAACAGAAGCGCTACTGCCCTTCTACCCGAAACGCTTGTGATTGGTGACAGCCTGCGCGATACCGCCACTGCCCACTGCTGGCTGGATGTCGCCCGGCATATCAGCCGCGCCAAGTTACCCATTCACTTGGTTGCGCCAAGCGATAGCCCCTGGCTGAAGCAATTGCAAGCGACTGGGACCGTTCATGTTTTGCCTGAACTACAGGGTTTCAGCCTGGCCGAACGTGCCCAAGCCGCTGGCTGCGATGCCGTGCTGAGCCTGGCTGACAAACCCAGCAGCGATTGGCTAGCGCCTGGTTTGGCCGCCCAACTGGGCGTGCCGCTGTTCGCTCACCCCAACCTGCTGGGAAGCGAAACAGGGGCCATCACCCTTACCTCTTTGCCTTTCACCCCGAGCCTGGCCCGATGACTGAACACCTCCTGGATCAACCGCAGACGACACAGCCCGTCACCCTACCCGCCTTCAGCGGCGCCATTCTTGGTCTTCAGGGCGATGTGCTGCACGGCTGGGCGATGGACAACACGCAGCCGGAACACCGCCCGGTGATCGAGGTGTTCATTGACGGGGCAAGTGTCGCACTGGTGCGCGCCGACCAATACGAGCCCAACGCACCAGCGGGTGATCAGTACCATGGCTTTGCCGTGCAACTACGCCAGCGCTGGCTTGATGAGGCCCGGTTGATTACCGCTCACATCGCCAACCAGTCCTTCGTTTTGGAAGGGCAACTATCGCTCCCGGCAGCACCCAGCGAGGACAGCGCGTCGATCGCGTCCCAGGTTTGGCATTCTGGCGGCCTGCGTGTCGGAGGTTGGTGCTGGGACCCGAAAGCACCGAATCGGCATGTGGAGGTGACGGTCCGCAAAGGCGATCAAGTGGTTGGTCAGGCCATCTGTAATGAACACAATCAAGCCTTGGCCTATCGCGCGACCAGCGACCACGGTTTTGCCATCGACCTGCCTTGGGAGTTGGCCGATGGCAAGGTGCATGAGCTGGAAATCGTCAATGACCTTGGCCAACAACTGGCAGGCAGCCCTATTCGCTTGTGCTGCTGGCCGGAGGGTATCGAAGGGCTGCTCCAGCAACTCGACCCGGCACATGACAGCACAACGCTAGCTCTGCTGACTGAAGTTGCCAAGGAACAAACCCTACGGCTGCCGAAAAGCGCTGGTTGGCAGCACTACCCACAATGGTTTGAGGCGTTCCAACGCCTGGATTCCCAGCCGGCACCGCAACTGCAAGGCAAACTGGGCCTAATGCTGCTGAGCGATGGCGATACGACACTTGAACAGGTGAGTCTGAACAGCCTGGGTGCCTGCCATACCGGCGTTCACGCAGTGGCCACCGGTGCCCCTGCCCACCTGTTGCCAGCGCTGGACCAGTTGATTGAAGCCGGCTGCGATCGAATTTTGCCGTTGACGGCGGGTGATCGCCTGGCGCCGTTGGCCCTGGCGCACCTAAGTGCTTTGCTCGACGATGGCTGCGCATGGGCATTCGCCGACTGCGACCGCGATGGTCCGCAGGGTGAACGCAGCCTGCCATGGCTGAAACCGGTGTGGGACATCGACCTTTTCATCGGGGCCGATATTTTTACCCCTGGGGCGATCTACAGCGTCAGCATCATCAAGCAAGCCTTGGCGCTGCTCACGGCGGGTGCAACCGACACGCCAGTAAACTGGCACCACCTCACAGCCGGCATCGCATTGGCCACGCAAAACACCCAAGCGCGCGTTGCCCACCTGCCCAGGGTACTGTACCACCGCGCCGTCCACACACCCGCCAGCCCCGAGCAGGCCCAGCCGTCCCCGCTGCGGCAACAGGCACTTGACTGGTTGTGCCAACGGTTGGCCCCTGGCGCCACGGTGAGCCAAGTTGCCGACTACCCGGCGCTTTTCAGAGCCCACTGGCCATTGCCAGCGCAACTACCCCGCGTGAGCCTTATCGTGCCAACGCGGGACCAGTACAAGCTGCTGCATGCCTGCATCGAAGGGCTGCTGAACGACACTGATTACTCCAATCTGGAAATCATCGTTGTCGATAACCAGTCCAGCGACCCAAAAACGCTGGCCTACCTCACCGAGCTGAGCACGCGCGGTGTCACGGTGCTATCTCATCCCTACCCGTTCAATTACTCGACGATCAACAACCGTGCAGCGAGCGTTGCCACTGGCGAACTGATTGGCCTGGTGAACAACGATATCGAGATCATTGAGGCCGACTGGTTGAAGGAGATGGTTGCGCAGGTGCTGCGACCTGGAGTTGGCGCAGTGGGCGCCAAGTTGTTGTGGCCAAACAGGATGGTGCAGCACGGTGGCGTAGTCGTTGGGGTCAATGGCCTTGCTGCTCACACGGGCAATAACCTGGAGCAGCGGGACCCTGGATATCTGGGCATGAACCAGATCACTCGCCGACAAAGCGCTGTAACAGCGGCATGCCTATTGTTGCGCAAGTCAGTGTTTGACTCAGTAGGCGGGCTGGACGAGCGGGCTTTCCCAGTCGCGTTCAATGACGTGGATCTGTGCTTAAAAATCTTGAAAGCAAAACGGGCTATTTTGTGGACTGCGCACGCAAAACTCGTCCACGCAGAATCCGCAAGCCGGGGCAAGGACGACTCTAAAGAGAAGAGCGCAAGAGCGCAGCGTGAACAGCGCAACTTTATTCAAAAATGGGGAGCGCACGCAATATTCGATAGCTATTACCATCCTGCATTGTCGCTAGACTATCTAAGCGGGCCTTACGGAGGTCTATCTCTCCCACCAAGACCACTTGTACGGCCCTGAACCTTTTCTGAAATTTAATATTCCCCAGCAACGTTTAGGCTTGCGGGAAGACTTATAAACCGCAAGGGAATGACTATGACGATCAAAAAGAATTTAAAAAACACAACGAAAGCGAAAGAAGAAATAGCTGTAACTTCGCCCCCCCCTCTGCGCTCCGCAGGAGAAACTGTTAGCACGACTGGCGAGCCAGCCTTATCAATAGAGCAGGTGCCAGCGACCGCAGCCATCGTTACAACCAAGAAAGCTCCTAAAGTTACCGAAATCGCTTCGAATCCAACAAAGACGTTCGTTGAGCAACTGATGCGTGACAGGCCCGACTTAACATCGGACCACATTTACAGATGCCTCATAGATCACAACAAATACACAGAAAAATACAAGGACGTGCTATCTAGCGGCATGCATGCGGCCGATCATTATTTTACATTTGGCCACAAAGAGTCTCGCGAATTCAAGCGTACCGGATTAATCAAGCACAACCAGAAATTCGACATTCAGCATGAAGCTATTCTGTTCCTATCAAGTGCAGAGCTCCGTGATGGATCTTTTATTTACCGATGCCTGCTTCAATCTCAGCAGTATCAAAAGAACTTGGTGTACTCCGGAAGGACGGAGATATTAAAGCTGGTCCGCGCAGTATTTAACTGCAAGGAACTGATATTCTCACGTCCAGAAAAAAACGAAACTGCATTCTACCTTATTGAGCTTGCTAAAAATATTGGTGTCAAGGTCACACTCGACTATGACGACCTTCTATTACCGGAGCACGCCGAATATCTCGGCCACGTGAGATCGAGCGATGGCACCAGTATTGAAGAAGCTCGCAAAAGCCTGATAAATAAATCATCCTTCTTGCTTTACGCAGATGCATTCCGGTGTAGTACGCCACTTATCGCAAAAGCCATGCAGCATCTATCCAAGCCTATAGATGTATACAAGAATAAAATTCTTGGCAAAATGGTGCTACCCAAACAACACTGCGCCGCACGCTTGAGCGATATCAACCAGAGAAAGATAAAACTCCTTTATCTTTCCGGCACCGCAACCCATAAGAAAGATTTTTCAATTATTCAAGGCCCATTATTAAAACTAGCTCAAGAATTTCCAGATCAGTTTGAGATAACCTTCCTAGGTAACACAGGAAGCAATATCGGCCCAATTTCTCTTTACAACTCACACGTCAAAATTATATCGCGAGTAGAGTTTAGCGAGATGTTAAAAGTTATCTCCGAACACGACTTAGCGCTTGCGCCACTAGAAGACACTATATTCAACAACGCAAAATCCAATATTAAGTTCATTGAATGTGGCTCTCAAGGCGTACCCGTATTAGCAAGCCCCCGCGACGAGTTCAGAAGCGCTATTTCTCACAACTCTAATGGATGGCTATGCGAATCGCAAACCGACTGGTACCACCAACTTAGAAAGCTTATCAAAGATCGTTCACAGATATTGCGTGTTTCGCTAAAAGCAAGAGAAGCAGTCATCAAACACTTCACCTTGGGGGAAAAATGAACAACCTCATCCAATCAGAAATCCTCCACAAAAAACACAGCAATCCTACGATCCTGTACATCACTAACAACTTCTCACAAGTTGAACTAGCATTACTTTCGGTAGCCGAGTCCAAGTACGACTTCCTCATCTACAACAACGTTACACACAAAGAATACAATCTAGCAACAGACTACTTACTTCCGAAGAATGTTAAAGTTACGTCTGATCCAAAATCTGTGATCATGCTGTCAGGAATATTCAGCGCGGCCATTACGACCGTGGGGCACATTAGCCCTGTCTTGAACGCTAAGATTGTATCTATTCTAAAGGCTTGCGTTGCCATCAACCTTCCAATTATTGAGGTTCCTCATGGACTATACCAATGGGGATTCAATCTCTCAGACGACTCAAAGTTCATCAACACTGCTTCTAACACCCTAGGGGCCGGCTATCCTGTTCCAAGTTTTGCCGACCATCAAATAAGCTGGTTTGATGACAACTCGATCGGTTACCCTCGGTACAGATCAGAGAGCGTTAAGAAAAAATACGATGTTGTGGTCCCTAAATATACTGTGATCACCACAAATACTAACTGGTATCTTTATAACTACAATGACCAAAGGGTGCTGGCACAAGCACTTTTCGAGCTTGCCCGAGCCAATCCGGAAGAAATGTTTATTTGGTCTCCGCACTCAGCGGAACTCAACGCCCACAATTTAATCAATAACATGCTGGGAGCAAAACCCGCTAACTTGTTCCGCTACGGATACGATAAAGATATATACTTCCACTCCATTGACACTACTGAAGACCTCATAAGTCATGCAGCAGCCGGAATAACGACAGTATCTACCTGCCTACTTGAGTATGAAATACATAAGATCCCCACTGCGATCTTCAGCACCAACTCGCTCCAAACCGTCACATCTTCGATGTTGGACGGTGCATTTTTCGCGACCCCCGACGACCTGAAATCTTTGGACTTCAAGCCGCCGATCACCGGCCAACTTCACAGGTACGACGTGGAAGGATTTGACTCGCGCCTAAGTCAAATTCTCATCTCCCCGAAAAAAAACAACCCTATCAAAAACTCTATACTTTATCTGTAAGTATCAGCAGTTCACTTAAGGGTCATGCGAAACCAATTAGACTTATCACTGAAAGTCAACGGTAACGCTGGCCCTTGAGCCAGCTCTGCGCTCCGCATATTTTTCACTTATTCTAACCAACTCAATCGCAACTTTCTCACGACTTTGCACAGGATAGTCACCTGGCTTCACACCATACTTTTTCTCGAACACTTCAATCGCCGCCGCTACATTCTTGGCGTGTGCGGGATTTGATGAGATTTTTGATTGAGCGATTGCCCATGGCTCGTCACCGATAAAACTTTCGGAGTTTTCAATATCCGCAAAAAACCAAAATGCTGGATGCATCCCTTCCTTGATTATCCTAAGGGAGTGATCCACATGCTCCAACGCATTGAAATAATCCAAATCCATCAATCCAACTTTTCTCAAGCAATCACGTGAATAGTACGAGAACGCACCCACACAATGCCGGTACAGCGCCAAGCGAACCTCACAGTAATCAACCCGCATCACTGGCTTCGCTTTACCTTCTCCATCTTTATTGAGCAGCCCGTGCTGACTGAAATTCAAGTGTTGCAATCCACTTATTTTCGAGGCTTGGATATACCTTTCAAAAACGGAGGCATCTTTAACATATACATCATCCTCTACAAGAAATATGTGCTCACAACCCTTTTCGAGAAGATAGCTGGCCGCCCTATTCTTCGATGCACCGACACCGACATTTAAATCATTCTCCAATAATACACCTACATCTAAACCGCCCTTTAGCTTATCTCCATCGTTAACAACTACAACTTCGTCCAAGTGGCTATTTGATATCGACTTGAGCAACCGGCTCAGCCCCGCAGGACGATTATATGTGACGATTCCACACCCAATTTTCTGCGCTGCCTTCATCACAACCCTCTCACGAACGACAATTTTATCTCCTCCACTTACTACCATATAAGCGAGAAGCTTATCAAGTTCAGATCGTTCCAAGCTTCGACCTGACCGCGCCCACTCTCTTAAGCCACCTGATGAGATCTACCACTTTATTAGGAATAAGAACTTATCCTCGCTAACCTTTTTTACTCACAGCCGATATAGGAATTTACGCATCAAGCGCTCTCCTTCAGCCACAGCTGGAAATCTCTCACCGCCCACAGTAGCGCCCTAAGACTTCGACTCTCCATAGGATGCGTAATCCAGATGCAGAGTATTTTCTCTCAAGATATGTTCATGGTAAGATCTCCACTTTGGGTTTTTGTCGCTTTCACACCAGCCGTTTCGCTGCGAACGAAAGAGTGGCCCTCCGCCGTTAAGGTCAATGCTTACATTCATGGCCTAGCTCTGACTCCGTTATGTATGGAAGATCGCAAAAAATTTCATCAACTCGATTTCTCAAAGGATGGATAAATGATTTTGGTAACAGGCGGAGCCGGCTTCATCGGCTCAAATTTCGTTCTGCAATGGTGCGCTCATAACGACGAGCCCGTTCTCAACCTGGACGCCCTGACCTACGCCGGCAACCTAGCCAATCTGCAGTCGCTGGAAGGCAATAACCAGCAGCGGTTCGTTCAAGGCAACATTTGCGACGCAGCCTTGCTGGCCAAGCTATTCGCCGAGCACCGCCCCCGCGCCGTGGTGCATTTCGCTGCCGAGTCGCATGTCGACCGCTCCATTACCGGCCCAGAAGCTTTCGTCGAAACCAACGTAGTCGGCACCTTCCGCTTGCTGGAAGCGGCTCGGGCGCATTGGAACAATTTGGAAGGCGCAGAGAAAGCAGCCTTCCGCTTCCTGCATGTGTCCACCGACGAGGTCTACGGTACCCTGGCCCCTACCGACCCAGCCTTTACGGAAACCACGCCGTACGCGCCTAACAGCCCATACTCCGCAAGCAAGGCGGCAAGTGACCACTTGGTGCGCTCGTACTACCACACCTATGGCATGCCGGTGCTCACCACCAACTGCTCGAACAACTATGGTCCATTTCACTTCCCCGAGAAGCTCATCCCGTTGATGATCGTCAATGCACTGGCTGGCAAATCGCTGCCGGTGTATGGCGATGGGCAACAGATCCGTGACTGGCTGTATGTCGAAGACCACTGCTCGGGTATCCGGCGTGTACTGGAGGCTGGTACCTTAGGCGAGACATACAACATCGGTGGGTGGAACGAAAAAGCCAACATCGACATTGTGCGCATTGTCTGCGGCCTGCTCGACGAGATGGCTCCTGCAGCAGATCGCCAAGTAATCAATCAGCAGACGGGCAAGCCGGTGGAGCAATATGCGGAGCTGGTCACGTATGTCACCGACCGCCCTGGCCACGACCGCCGCTACGCCATCGACGCGCGCAAGATCGAGCGTGAGTTGGGCTGGAAACCCGCCGAAACCTTCGATACTGGCATCCGAAAAACGGTCGCTTGGTACTTGGCAAACCAAGAGTGGGTTAAAGGGGTCATAGATGGCAGCTACCGTGATTGGGTAGCGCAACAGTACGGAGCGAACAACGCGTGAAAATCCTGCTGCTGGGGAAGAACGGTCAGGTGGGTTGGGAGCTGCAACGCGCCCTTGCTCCACTTGGCGAAGTGATCGCCCTGGACCGCCAGGGCGCAGATGACCTGTGTGGCGACTTGGCGGATCTTGCTGGCCTGGCTGCTACCGTGCGGAAGGTGGCTCCGGACGTGATCGTCAATGCTGCGGCCTACACGGCGGTGGACAAAGCTGAAAGTGAACAAGCATTGGCGGCGTTAATCAACGCCGAGGCGCCAGGCATACTGGCCCGCGAGGCAGCGGCACTGGGCGCCTGGTTGATCCACTACTCGACCGATTATGTGTTTGACGGCAGCGGCCAGGCACGCTGGCAGGAAGATGCCGCCACTGGCCCACTGTCGGTCTACGGCCGCAGCAAACTCGAAGGCGAACAGGCCATCGCCGCCAGCGGTGCCCTCGCCGTAGTGCTGCGTACCAGCTGGGTATATGCTGCCCGCGGTCATAACTTTGCCAAAACCATGCTGCGCTTGGCCCGCGAACGCGATGCACTCAACGTGGTCGCCGACCAGTTCGGTGCCCCCACTGGCGCAGAGCTGATTGCCGACGTCACCGCGCACATTCTGCGCCGGGTCGCCTGCGAGCAGGACGCCAGCCACCTGGCCGGGACTTACCATTTGAGCGCGGCCGGCGAAACCAGCTGGCACGGCTTTGCCCAGTTCGTACTGGCTTATGCCAGCAACCAAGGCGTTGCGCTAAGGGTCAGCGCCGAACAGGTGGGTGCAATCAGCACCGAAGCTTACCCAGTACCCGCGCCACGCCCGCGCAATTCGCGCTTGGCATTGGGCAAGCTGGAAAGCACATTCACCCTTAAAATGCCGCCTTGGCAGCAAGGCGTGCAACGTATGATGGACGAAATTCAGTAATAGGGACTCATATGGCTCGTAAAGGAATTATTCTGGCTGGCGGTTCTGGCACACGTCTGCACCCCGCCACACTTTCTGTTTCCAAACAGTTGTTGCCGGTGTACGACAAACCGATGATCTACTACCCGCTCAGCACCCTTCTGCTGGCTGGTATCCGCGACATTTTGATTATCTCGACACCGCAGGACACCCCACGCTTCGAGCAACTGCTGGGGGATGGCAGCCAGTGGGGCCTTAACCTGACCTATGCCGTGCAACCAAGTCCGGATGGTCTGGCGCAGGCATTCACGATCGGTGCCGATTTCATCGGTAACGACCCTTCGGCACTCGTACTGGGCGACAACATCTTCTATGGCCACGACTTCCAGTCGCTGTTGCTGAACGCCGGTCAGCGCGATGCAGGTGCTTCGGTGTTCGCCTATCACGTACACGACCCGGAACGTTACGGCGTAGCCGAATTCGACGAGACCGGTCGTGTGCTGTCGCTTGAAGAGAAGCCCAAACTACCGAAATCCAGCTATGCCGTAACCGGCCTGTACTTCTACGACAATCAGGTAGTGGACATGGCCCGCAGCCTGAAGCCGTCGGCTCGTGGCGAACTGGAAATTACCGACCTCAATAATCTTTACTTGCAACAGGAACAACTGCAGGTCGAGATCATGGGCCGTGGTTACGCATGGTTGGACACGGGCACACATGACAGCTTGCTGGATGCCAGCCAGTACATCGCAACCATGGAACGCCGCCAGGGCCTGAAGGTCGCTTGCCCAGAAGAAATCTGCTACCGCGCCGGCTGGATCAATGCCGAGCAGCTTGAGCGTCTGGCTCAGCCGCTGCTCAAGAACGGTTACGGCCAGTACCTGAAAAACCTGCTTAAAGAGAAAGTCTTCTAATGAAAGCGATACCTTTGGCCATCCCCGAAGTCTTTCTGTTCACCCCAACGGTGTTCGGTGATGAGCGCGGCTTTTTCTACGAGAGCTTCAATGCCCGCGTCTTCAATGAAATAACCGGGCAGCAAACAGAATTTGTTCAAGACAATCACTCTCGCTCGACAAAGGGCGTGCTGCGCGGCTTGCATTATCAACTGCCGCCGCACGCTCAGGGCAAACTGGTGCGCGTAGTTCAGGGTGAGGTTTTTGACGTAGCGGTAGATATCCGCCGCTCCTCGCCCACCTTTGGTAAATGGGTGGGCGCTGTCCTGTCCGCGCAAAACCATAACCAATTGTGGATTCCGCCTGGTTTTGCCCACGGTTTCGTCACGCTGAGCGAGACGGCAGAGTTCCTCTACAAGACAACGGACTTCTACTCACCTCAATGCGAGCGCTGCATTGCTTGGGATGACCCGGAAATCGCAATCGAGTGGCCCATCGATTACACGCCCTCGCTCTCCGCGAAGGATTGCCTGGGCGTGTCATTGAGCAACGCAGAGCACTTCGATTGAGGTGATGCTGCGTAGCGTGGTCGGGATGTCGACTAGTCGAATATTTCGACCACGCCTACCACTGCCCCATCCTCATTCGTGACCGCCAATGCCCTGATTTTATTATTCAGCATGTAAGCCTCCGCCTCGGAGAGCTGCGCATCCTCAAGAATGGTGTGCGGTTTCCCGGTCATGAATTGCGCAACGTTTTCTCGAATGATGCCGTCGTTTTCCAGCAGTGCACGGCGCAGGTCGCCGTCAGTCACGATGCCTACCAACTGATCACCCTCCAACACCACCGCCAAACCGAGACGGCTGCGAGTCATCACCAATAGGCAATCGTGGAAGCGGGTAGCGCGCGTTACAACCGGAGCCGGCGAATGCATCACATCCTTTACTCGAGTCAACAATTTACGGCCAAGGCTACCCCCTGGGTGGTAACGGGCGAAGTCCATAGGTTTGAACTGGATAGCTTCGATTAACGCTACCGCGAGTGCATCACCCATGGCCATCGTCGCCAAGGTAGAAGTGGTGGGTGCCAGATTATTTGGGCAAACCTCACGTTCTACCGAAATATCGAGCCAAATGTCGGCATGCTTCGCCAGGGTGGATTTGGCATTGCCTGTCATGGCAATAATCTTGTTCCCGAATGACTTCAGGCTTGGGATGAGCTTGATCACCTCCTCAGTTTCGCCGCTGTAACTGATGAGAATAAGTACGTCCACAGGCTTCAACATGCCGAGGTCGCCATGGAAGGCTTCAGCAGGGTGTAAAAAGAAGCTCGGAGTGCCTGTGGAGGCGAATGTCGCCACCATTTTCTGGCCAATGAGGCCTGATTTGCCCATACCGCACACCACAGCGCGGCCTTGACAGCTAAGCAAAAGCTCCACAGCACCTTGGAACTCACCGTCCAACCGATCAGCGAGTACGTTAACGGCGCGTGCTTGGGCGATGAGCGCTTGCTTGGCGATATTGAGGTGATTCATATTCTTCCATGAAGGATTTGGTTAAAGGGGAACGTGCGAATTCTAAGGGCTTCAGTGCCCAGTGCAAAGTATGACAGCTGTTATATTCATGCCTCTGTTCGCGCAAGCAGCGTCAGCGTAACTATGGATTGCGCTGCGATGCTCAGGACGGCTGAACTGCTATGTACAAATCAGAATGTACCCCTTCCCTCCAAAGGTTTGATGCAATAGGTGAGAGGTACAGCAGTTGATATCACTGAGTGAAAATCGCCATTCGGCGAGTAACCTGTAATTTTTTCCATAAGCCGAGGAGACTCGGATCAGACGGACGGTACCTATCGTTTTGACCGTATAGGTACCGTCACAGTCTCTCTACTCTACTTCCTGAATAACAATCTGCTGAACACCAATCCCAAGCTTACGTTTATCGGTGCTGACGCCCAACTGCTCGGGCGATGTCGCCTGCGGCACCTTGATCGTCAGCTCGCTCACCTCGTCGGGATTCTCGATCTTCAAGCTATACGTCTCCATCTCAGCGCTGAGCTTCAACGGATAACGGCGATCATCAACCTTCACTTCAAAGGCTCGGTCCTGGTTAGGGCCGAACGCTTTGGCATTGATCTCCAGCGTGAACACTTTAGGAAGCGGTCGCGTGAATTGCAGGGTCACCGTGTCAGCATCGGACCATGCTCCCCAGCTCTCGGCATGGGAAATGCCACGAAGCGCTTCGACAGCATCGGTGTTAATGTCCGTGCGGAAGTCGAGCACCAGCGGGTTGTCCTTGGGCACCTTTTTCGCCAATGAGAATCCATTGAGCTTCAGAACCTTAAAGTCGCCTTTGGCGAACTCCACATCCCCTACTACCAAAATCCATTTCTTGTCAGCCGGCGACTGATCGGCCGTGTAGATTTCGCCTGGTTTATAGGACAAATCTGGCCCCGCGTTCAAGTCCTCGACCCAAAACAGCGCTCGCAGAATCGATGCAGGATTATCCCCTACCACTAGCAGATGCGGACGCTCGGTCACTGGCAAGTATTGACGTGCAAACATCCCAGCCTTGTCGTAGACGTCCGCCTGGTTACGCTCCAACAAAGAAATGCTGGCATACACCGTGCTAACCAGTACAGAGAGCGGCAAGTAGATGTACAGGAACAGCTGCATGCTTTTGCGCGGTTTGGTACACCACAGAATAAGGCTGATCAGCGAGAGCAGAGCGAGTACCACAAAGATCTTTTTGTGGTAGGTAAAGCCGCGCAGCTCAGGGTTATCGATGAAGCTCAGTGTGAACGGGTGCATGCGCGTGATGCCTGCATAGAGCACAGCGCTCATGATTACAATCGCTACCCCCCACCGCACGTAACGATGCGGTGCGAGCTTGGTGCCAGCCAGTTCGGCGCCTGCGGCGATGAACAGCAGCGGGAACATGAAGTCGTAATACCGCATGTGTAGCCGCAACGCTGTCTCCACTGCGTTAGTCCCTGCGACAGACGCCGAGAACAATGCCACCACCGCAATCAGGTTCAGTAGCAGGAACAGCGTGAAGAAGGCAAATTTGCCATCGTCCCCGATTGCTCGGGTTCTCAGCGTTGCGATGCTGGCGGAGATGATGATCGCCAAGGCGCATCCGAACATCACGGTATTGCCCAGTAGATGTCCGGCAGCGATGGTCGGTGCGGCCTTCAGGATAGCCAGGTACCGATCAAGGCTAGAGGCGCTCGACTCAAGTGTGGTGGCATAGAAATTGCCAAACAGCGTAAGGCCTGCCTTGCCTGCTACCAGGTAGCTGAAGCCCCACTTCGTGAGCAACATCACGCCGAAAAAGATAGCTGCGTTTTTCACCGCGGTAACGAACCACCGGTCCACGTCTTTGTATGCAAAGTACGCAATGCACAGGCAGAAGGCCGGAACCACGAACAGCGCATGTGGTTTGACGAGGGAGGAGCAGCCCATCAGCACACCGAGCAGCGCCCATCGTTGCCAAGGTGCGCTCGAGTCCAGCGTCAGGAAGTACCAAACGCTTACCCAGAAGGTCAGGTAGAACAGCGCTTCAGGCATGAAGTACGTGGTATAGCTGTTAATTGGCCCAAGCATGCTCAAGGCCACGATCAACACCGCTACCCGTGCGCTGCAGAAGCGGCGCGCCACCATGAAAATAAACGGTGAGGCGAGTACGAAGAACAAGGCGTTGAGCAGCTTGGTGCAACTGACGAACCCGTCCCCGCACATCAACGTTGACTTGTAAATGCTCAAATAGAGGTAATTGGGTATCGACGCACTCGAAAGCGGCAGCACGCGCGCCATTGAACTGTACGTATACTCATCCCCGAAGACGGTCGGATAGATACCACTTGAACGCATCAGCAACAGCACAAGGGCCAGTGCCATGATTGCCGCTACTGCCACGGCCGCGTTTAGGTGCGACCTGTCTATCAACTTCATACTAGCCTATCCCTTCTACTGCTCTTCATTTCCATGACCTGATGCGTATGCGCCATTTCAGGACTTAACGGCCAGTACGATGCCGAACATGATGAATGCGACGCCGATGAAATACTGGACCTGGAATCGCTCACCCAGAATGAAATGGCTGCCAATGGGCACGAGAACGAACGCCAGCGCCATCAACGGGTAAGCTTTGCCCAACTCGATCTTCTGCAGCACCCACACCCAGGCGATGGTCGTCACCCCATACAACGCGAACGCAGCGCCAAGAATCATCAGCGTCTTGAGATCGAAGATCGTACCGGCCCGTTGCAGCGCGCTAGCGCTGAGCTTGAACATGATCTGACCGGTCGCAATCCCCACGACGCATAGAATTGCAATGGCGTACATCATGGACGCTTACCTGCCTTGAATTTAGACTTCAGTCGCGAAAGATGGAACGGTCTTCTCGGAACCGACGCGATGTCCTGCCCCAGGAAAGCCAGGATCAGTTGAATACCCAGGAATATAGGCAAGGCAGACAACATCACGGTACCAGCAGAATTGGCGACCCCGGTGTAGATGGACGAAGCCCAGTGAGACAAGCCGAAAACCAGTCCCCATACCAGCAACAGCAGGCCAGCTGGAAGCTCAAGTGAGGCCAGCGACATGTCACGCAGGTAGTAGTTGTAGAAGATCCGCTTGCCAAAATTGCGCACGTGTTTGGCCAGAAACTCACCCACAATCTTGGAAATCTTCAGATTGCTGACCTCATCACCGTATTTGGCGTCCATGGGTACATCCACGACGACAGCGCGCAGGGTATTGAGACGGAACAAGATATCCGTTTCAAAAAAGTAGCGACGGCTGATTTTGGAAAACGGCAAGTGGCGTGCGACGTCACGGTGGATAGCCGTGTAGCCATTGGTAGGGTCGAACAGATCCCAATAGCCCGACGAAAACTTGGTCATGAAGGACAGTACGGCGTTGCCGAACAAGCGAATCCTCGGCATCGCGCGGATTTCTTCCAAGTCATAGAACCGGTTGCCCTTGGTGTAATCCGCAGTGCCCTCAAGAATGGGCGTGACGAAATTCATCAGTAGACCTGGGTCCATCTGGCCATCGCCATCGATCTTCACGATGATATCCATGCCATCTTGAATCGCTGCCTGATAGCCCGTCATTACCGCACCGCCAACTCCCTGATTCTCAGGGTTGTGCAACACGACAACACGCGGATCTGTAGCGTGCTCCTCCACGTAACGGCCGGAACCTTCCGGGCAGCAGTCGTCGACCACGTAGATGCGCTGAACTTCCGGGCCGATATCGGCAATTACGCCCAAGATATGAGCGATTACTTTATAGGAAGGAATCACGACCGCAATGCTGGTTGAGCGGTCTTCGCAAGGTTGCGTACTGCCAGGCGAAAGGTGTTCTTGCTGGCCAATTGTCATAATTTGAGTACCTGTGACGTATTCCAAAAAAATTTATTTCTGTGCTCTGGGCGGTATAGAAATGGGCGGTTTCATGACTTTGCTGGGGCAAACGCCCAGAGCTTCATAACTATGAAATTGAGCACCGGCACGATGAAGACCACCATCAACAAGCCCACCCCATAATGCCATCCCATGTACTCAACCCACGAGGTGATGAGCAGCGTTAGCCCCAGCGACACGAGTGAGACCAGCAAAAAGCGCCGGTATCCCAACCAACTCATAGGCACACGGAAGGTAAACCGGCTATTGATGCAGTAAGACATCAGGTTAGCCACGATGAATGCACACGCGTTGGCCACTGCAGCTGGGGGTGCCAGGGTTTCCATAAGGCCGATCACAACCCCCGCGTGCACTGCAGTGTTGGCTACCCCAACCATGGCAAAACGCAGAAACTGATAGTACTTGCCCGGAATGATCATTGGTCGGTCTTGACCACTTCGCGCACGACGTACACTGGTCGACGCTTCGATTCGACGAAAATCCGCCCTACATACTCCCCTAGAACCCCGATGCCGATGAGCTGCACCCCGCTGGCGAAAAGGATGGTGATCATCAACGATGCGTAACCTGGCGTATCGGCGCCGAAGCACAGGGTTTTGATCAGTAGGTAAACCGCATACAGAAAAGCCATGGCCGAGACTGCGCAGCCAAGGTAAGTCCATATACGTAAAGGTGCCGAGCTGTAGCTGGTGATTCCCTCGATGGCAAAATTCCAGAGTTTCCACGTATTGAAGCTGGTTTTCCCAGAGCTTCTTGGGGCCACTTGATATTCAATGGTGGCGGTGCGGAAGCCTACCCAGGCAAAAAGCCCTTTCATGAAGCGACGGCTCTCTGGAAGCCTTTTCAATGCGTCAACGACCTTGCGATCCATCAATCGAAAATCACCCACGTCGGCGGGTATATGAATGTCCGATATGGAGTTGTGCAGTTTGTAGAAACCGTTGGCGGTGAACTTCTGCACAGTGCGGTCGGTGCGTCGATCCACTCGCTTTGCCAGAACCACCTCGGCGCCCTCCTCCCATTTGGCGACAAGCTCTAGCACCACTTCAGGCGGATGCTGAAGGTCGGAGTCAATAGGCACCACCGCATCGCCGTTCGCGAAGTCCAGGCCCGCTGAAAGCGCGGCTTCTTTCCCGAAATTACGTGACAGGTCAATGATGGTCACATAGGGGTAAGCCACCTGGGCCTTCAGCAACTCCTCGTAGGTCTGGTCCCTGCTGCCGTCGTTGATCGCAATGACCTCGAAGTCATAGCGATCACCCAACGTTTTGAACAGCGCGTCCACCCGGTCAAAAAACGCGACAACACCGCGCTCCTCATTGTAAAACGGCGAGATCAGTGACAAAAGACGCCTGGGTTCGCTCATCAACGGCGCTCCTTCTCCGCATCAAACTTGCACACGTGGGCGTAATCGACCTCCGTGCACGTGGGCTGCTGGTTGGCTGGAAAAAGCGCCAGCGCCTGGCTCACTTCAGGGAAATCGCCTTTAACGAATACATACAGAGAGTGGTGCGCATCCGAGGCGGCTATTTCGGCTTGCGTGCTTTCCACCGCACAGTTGGAGTTAGCACGTGCGACGTAGCCGGTGTTGATCTTGAGCCCGTGCTCGACTGCATAACGCATGGTCGGCATCAGCGTACTCAGTATCAAGTCCGAGCGCCCACAGCGGAACTTGGGGAAGAAGTACAGATAACGGACGTCACCCTGAATCTGCGCATCCCACGACGCCTGGCTCAAGACCGGCGTCACAGGACGCCTAGCGCCATCAATCAAACGATGGCGCTGTATAGACATATCAGCCACCTGAACCACGATCATCACCAGCATCGCCAGCGCAAAGGCGGGCTTGGGCAGCCTGCGGTACAACAGCACGATAGCCGCGATGGTGAGTGCATAGCCCACAGGCCAAAAGAACCGGCCAGACGCCCGGAATTGGGTGGTAATGGCCTCCATGAACGCCGGGTAATGGAGGACCAATACCTGGCGGGTACCCCAGTAGATCATATCGGAAAGCGCATACAGGGTGAGCCCAAGCATCACCAGTACCAGCGGCCAGTTGTCTGCAGCCCACCGCAATACCCTGCGCCCACCCAGGAAAAGGCCGGCCAGCAACCCCAGCAAGACCCCTAGGCCCAGGTAATTGAAGCCTTCGTACTGACCCGGCATTTCTGCGTTTTCAATGGGAAAGAACTTGCCCCCTGAAAACGGAGCCAGCAAGTTCATGGAAAACGTTCCGAACCCTGTTTCCTTGGCCACATTCGTCGAGTCCATAGGAAACACGGTGACCCAAAGACTGATGCCGATTATTAAGAAGGGCAACAAAGCCCGAGGCAAATCCAGCCATCGATAATTACGTGGTTTGGCAAGCCAGTTCGCTACATAGATTGCGCTCGCCATCACGCACAGGTAGATGTTTATGTAGAAGCCCGCAACCAACAGCGCTGTCCAGCCTGCAACGGGCACCTGCCCGATCCGCTGCCCACGCAAATAAAGCGCGATCGCAGCCAGGATGATCCAATGCGTCATCAACGAAATGTGCGTCACGCGCGCAGTGAATGCTGGGAAGATCAGCAGGCACACGACCAGCGCCACCAATGCCAGCCAGGACTTTACCTCGAGCTCACGCAGTATCCACCACGCCCCTACTGCTTGGCCTATGAATGCCAGCCCCACCCAGACACCGTATGGATTGAACGGTGCGTACGTCGAGGGCACGACCAGTTTCAGGATAAGCGCATAGAGCGGAATGGTGTCCATGAACGTCGCGCGCGTTCCCTGCGGATAATTGATGCTGTCGAATGCCAGCAGCGGATATCCGAAAGGCGCACTGAAGAACGCATCGAAGCCAGAGATGTATTGTGTAACGTCGTCGACTTCCGACTGCCAGTACGACGACGTACCGGCGATGAAACCCGAAGGAAAATGATGCCACACGAACCAGACAGCGATAGCCAACGCTAACGCCAGGCCCGTCCTCCCCGTGGAACCCAACCTTGAACCCATTGCAAACGCCCCAGTATGTGTTTTATAGGCGCGTTAGAACGCGCACTTATCTATTGCATCTACCAGCTGTTGTGCGCTGGCTTTCCATGTCAACCATGGCATTTCGTTGGATTGAGGATGCTCGCCCTTTTCGAACAACCCCAGCCATTGCTTAATCTTCTGCGCAATTTCTTCTGTGTGCGTGCCGTCGAAGTACCAGGCGTGATCACCAGCCACTTCCCGGAACACAGGCAAGTCCCTGGCAATAATCGGCAGTTTGTGTTGCGCGGCCTCGATCAACGGAAGGCCGAAGCCTTCACCGTAGGAACCGGCAATCAGGCAGTCAGACGCTTGATACAGATGCTCCAGGTACTCGTCGCTCGCACCCGAGAGCCACAACAGCCGCTTGCCACGCTCTGCGTGATGGGTCAGCCGCTGCGCCAGTTCATCGACCAGCCAGCCATGTTTACCCACAATGACAAGATTGACTTGTACCCCATCGGCCCATAGTTGTTCGAACGCCTCAAGCGTCTGCGCATGCCCTTTACGGGGTTCCAGCGTACCTACCATGAGGAACGTGGGGTTGTCTTCCAGCGCTTCAAGGCGCATGGCAGGGTCTTCCGGGAACCCTAACGATGGAACAGACTGATCAAGGTCCGCACCCAGATGGAAAGCGCCGATGTGGAACGGACGCTTACGAGGGGGCATGTGCTCTAGTCGCCAGTCATGTAACTCGTCAGCCACTGCTTGTGAAATACAGATAGCACCATCGTATTGTGCAACCGTATGGATCCATTTCTCATAATGTTCGTGCAGGCTGTCTACGAAACAGTGCGGAAGTTGCAGAATCAACAAGTCATAGACCACAAACAGGATACTGACGCCGTGATCGCGCATCGCATTGAAATAGGCTTTTTTGTGCGGTAGCACATCCATCAAGAGATCGAGGCCAAGGTAGACGTCCCCTGCACGGTAGCTGATCACCTCGTCTTGCAATGCCTCGCTCGGTTCCTGGCCCAGGAACTTGGCAGTAAATGCCGAGGCTTCACGATAGAACGGCTCTCCCGCATTCGTGTACACAGGTACGACCTTGTATGCCGAAGGCGGGTTGACTAGCCACTCCAGCAAAATGCTGCGCACCACACGCTGTATACCGCTCTTGCCGTCGTGCTTACACAGCTCTGAAATGTCCACGAACAAACTGGGCACGTCTGCTGGCTGCTGCGTGGAGTAATCCACGGCCTTGGCCAGGCGCTCGATGGAGACATCACCGTTGAGCAGCGGTGCACTCGCACTGAGTGTTTCAATCAGCCTTTGAAGGTGATCGCCCCCCTGCTCAACGTGGCCCTCGCCAGCCTGACGATCGGCCAGGGATTGTTCGAAGGCCTTGATGGCAGCTTGCCCTGTACGGTCCCATGAGAAGTGCTCGGCCCGGTCTGCCCCGTGCACAGCCAAGGCCTTGCGGAAGGCATCGTCCAGCAATGCTTGCTCCAGCTTGCTGGCGATCGCCGCTGGGTCATGGGGGTCGAAGGTCGCGGCATCCCAACCAATCACCTCCGGTACGCTGGAGGCGTTCGCACCGATTACGGGGGCGCCACATTTCATGGCTTCCAGCGGTGGCAGCCCGAAGCCTTCGTGCCAGGACGGGAACACATACAGCTCACATATGCTGTAGAGGCTACGAAGTTCGGCATCACTGACGAAACCGGTGAAAGCCAGATCGTCCACGCCTAACCCGTGGTCAAGAGCATGGTGACGATATAGATCCACGTGGTACTGCGGCATCTTGCCGGCGAACACCAATTGTGTATCCCCGACGTTTGATTTGACGGCTGCAAAGGCCTCGATCAAGCGAGGAAGATTCTTGCGCTCATCTGCACCGCCGGTATACAAAACGAACGGTTCACGCAGGCCGAATTTTTCCAGCAGAGCCAACCGTTCTTCGTGGGTTAGTGTGACTGGGTAAAACACGTCATCTGCAGCGGTTGATACGTTAACGACACGCGCGTCGTCCAAGGGCAGCAGAGATAGCGCTTCCTGGCGAGCAAAGTCCGAGATCGACAGCAACAAATCATACCCCTGGAACGCAGCGACCTTGGCCAGATAATGGCTCTTGTAAGCAGGATTGCCGTCCAGGTATTGCTGAGGACTTACCAGAGGGATCAGGTCATAGAGCGTGGTGCTGATCAACGCGTTCTGATGCAGCGAAGCACTTCCAATCACCGCGTCGTCAATGTAGCCCTCCACCGAACTGGTCACGTGAACCACATCCGGCTCAAGCGCATCGATACACGCCTGCCGGACATATTCGGCCGTCTGGCGACGCGCCAGGTTATCCGGATGACTGTCCGCAACTGGCCCTTCGGCGTACCAGACACGTATGTGGCTTTGCGGCAGCAAACCGATGAACGCCGTACGGATAGGCTCTATGCTCTCGTGCAGCATGCCGTTGAGCACGAGATAGATCTCATGCTCGCCTCGATTGCGCACTATGCTCTGGGCGAACGCCATGCTGTAGCGGCCGATGCCTCTAAAGCGGCTTTCGGTCTGCGCGCCCTGCATGTCAATTACGATACGCATTACTTCTGGCCCTTCGTTACGGCAGCACGAAGTGCGCTCTCGATCTGGCGCCCCCGTGGGGTCAATGGAGCATGGTCGATCAAACCGTGCTGTGGGTCGTTCGCTTCTACAGGAATGACAGGCGCATCCACTTTCAACAGGTTGCGCAGCACGCTACTGAGCCAGGGGCTACGTTGAACCAGCGACCTGACCTTGCGTTCGATCGCCGGGCGACGCGCCAGCCAGAGGCGAGCATGAGGCGCAAGACGGCGCAAGCCATGCTTGGCCGTCGCCGAGACACTACGAGGGTGCTTGACCAGATGGCCTAGCTGGCGAACTGGCGCGGTCGCTCGCCACACCGTGCTACTCTGCAGCGCCGTCAATTGCTGTTCCAGAGCGGTGGCGCGCAGGTACCAGTTGTGAGCATTGCTCAACGAAGTGTTCATCTCGACCCGTAGCCGGTCAGCCTGCGCGCGCGCTTGGTCCAGCTCGCTCTCCCACTGCCCCTTCTCCTGCGCAAACCCAGCCTCGAGCAATTGCACCCGCTCGGCCTGTTCGGCTTTCAGGGCGCCAAGTATGTCGTGTACTTCGGTTGCCATTTGATTCTCTAGAGTATTCAACCGACCTTCCAAGGCCTGGTCATAACGCGAAGCCAATTCGTCCAGCGCCACGCCATACACTTGCGCGAACGGAGCGTCGAACGCTGCCAGTACGTCGTCTGCTGCCTGTTTTTGCGCCACCACGGCGTAATCCGGGCTGGTGCCGGCCAGCACGTCCATGACGCCCAGCTTGCGCTCAGGGTCGCGCAGGTCCGGCGCTTCTTGCAAACGAAGTACCTTGGAGCGGGCGAAGCCCTTGAACTCCGTCAGAAACGAAAGCAGCAAGCTGGGGATCGGGCGGTCGTGTGTGGGGTCGACGAAGAAATTGTTGGTACCAACCACCACGTTTTCAGCGTTGGGCGTTTCCAGGATAAGCAAGCCGCCGGGCTGCAGCACACGCATGGCTTCGCCGACCATTTCTTCCAGCACGGCGAACGGGATGTGCTCGGCGATGTGGAAACCGCTGACGGCAATCAGACTTGCGTCGGGCAACTGGCGCAGCGCGTTGAGCGCATCATCAGTGCGCACTGGCAGGCCCAGTTCGCGACAGGCCTCGAGCATGCCTTCGTCAAGGTCGACACCGCTGGCGTCATAGCCTTCGCGGATGAGTATTTCCAGCCACTCGCCACGACCACAGCCTACGTCCAGCACGGCTGGGTTGGAGTAGAGGGTCTTCAGAGGCGCCAGGAACGGCAGGTAGACTTCAAGACGGCTGGCGATCAACGCTCGCGACCCGCGATGGCGGTCTTCGAACGCACGGTAAAATCGGCTATCCATTAATACACTCCACGGTCGGTGGTATCCAGGCAAGGCCTACGAAAGTACTTCCCGACACGTTGACGACGTTGAATACCAAGGCCAGGTCGCGCCATTCGTAGTTGTCCACCACGTGCGCATCTGCGGCATGCAGCGCTACGGCTACGGAATAAGAGCCCACGCCCAGATTGGCGGGGAAGCGGAATCGGTAAGACAGTTGCGTGCCCTGCGCGAGGTCCTTGCGCGCACACCCCAGATGATGGGTATTGGTGCCGTAAACGTCCTGCCCCAGGCGATCCTTGATTACATAACCCACGACCAGCTCTGGCAAAGGGGCATTGATGGCCACATCCACGGTCAAGCAGATATCCTCGCCAACCGTGACGTACTCTGCAGCTGCCCCTTGAGCGTTATACAAAGTGACGCCTTCGATACTGGCCTTGCCACTGCCCGAGCGCGTTTGAACCGCACCATTTTCGAGGGTCTGCACTTCAACGGTGGCGTTTTCCTTCTGCGCGATGATGGCGTTGTAGTAATCCATCACCTCCTCGGGCGGGCCGTCCTTGATCACGGTGCCGCCATCGAGCAGGATCGCGCGGTTGCACAAGGCCTGGATGGCGGCACGGTCATGGGAGACGATCAGCAACGTGGTGCCCGCCTTCTGGAATTGCTTGATGCGGCCAAAGCTCTTGTGCTGGAAGTAACTGTCACCTACCGACAAGGCTTCGTCGATGATGAGGATTTCCGGGCGAAACGCGGTCGCCACCGAAAACGCCACGCGCATCTGCATGCCGCTGGAGTAGGTACGCACAGCCTGGTCGAAGTACTCGCCGATTTCGGCGAAGGCTTCGATGTCGTCGATGACACTGTCGATCTGCTCGGTATTGAACCCCATCAGCCCGGCGGCGTGGTAGACGTTCTGGCGGCCGGTCAGCTCGGAATTGAAGCCCATGCCCAACTCGAGGATGGCCGCGATGCGGCCATTGACGTGGACCTTGCCTTCGGTGGGCTGCAGGGTACCGGTGATCATCTTCAACAGGGTGGATTTACCGGCTCCGTTCTGGCCGACCAAACCGATGGCCTCGCCTGCTTCGATAGTGAAGCTGACATGCTTGAGCACCCAGTGCTCGTTGCTAGCCTTGACCGGCAGGTAGAACCAGCGGGCAATACGTTGCCATTCCGAGCGGTAACCGCGGTAGGCCTTGCCGACATTGTTGACTGACAGAAGGGTCATAGTGAGTCCACCATTTCCGCGGAGGCCCGACGGAACAGGAACAGGCCAAGCACCATGAGGCAGAGCGCGATGGCGACCGTCATGCCGACGGCAGCCAGGTTCGGCGCGAGCTTGTAGACGAGCACGTTATGGTAGGCGGTGACGAGCGCGTACATAGGGTTGATGTCCAGCGTACCCTTGAGGTAATCAGGCACGATGTTCACCGAATAGACGATGGGGGTGAACCAGAACCACACCTGCATGATGATCGGCACGACTTGGCCAATATCGCGCAGAAACACATTCAACACCCCCAGCACCAGGCCCAGCCCTACCGCGAAGGCCACCACAACCAGGGTCAGCGGCAGCAACCAGAACATCTGCACATTCGGGGCATGCCCAAGGATGGCGAAGATGATCATCACCGCGGCAAACAACAGCAGGTTGTTGAGCAGGCACGACCCCACCACGATCACCGGCAGCGCAATGCGCGGGAAGCGCATCTTCTTCATCAGGTTGCCCTGCTCGATGAAGACCGTCAGGCAGCGCCCGACGATTTCGGCAAACAGGTTCCAGGCCAGGATGCCGGCGATCAGGTACAGCGCATAGGCGTACTTGTTGTCGATGCCCGGCAAGCGAGCGCCGAGCACGTTGGACAGGATCAGCGCATAAATGGCCACCTGTGCCAATGGATGGATGATCATCCATAAGCCACCCAGTTTGCTGCGCGCAAAACGCGAGATGAACTCGTTCTTGATGGACGTGAGAATGAAGCCTCTGTAGTCCCAGACGCCCCGGAGCATGCCGAACATAGTTATCCTTGAATCAGACGGGCGATTTCTGCAACACGTTGAGCCACCAGGGCCTCATCGGCGCGGCTCTCGACGTTCAAGCGCAGCAGCGGCTCAGTGTTCGAGCCACGCAGGCTGAAACGCCAGTCGGCGAACTCGACACTGATGCCATCCGTACGGTCGACGCTTGGGCTCTGTGGCGTGTAGAAGTCGAGGATCTTCTCGATGGTGCCTTTCACGTCGGCGACTTCGTAGTTGATTTCACCGCTGCACGGGAACGCGGCAATCCGCTCGTCGACCAGTTGGGCCAGGCTCTTGCCGCTGACGCTCATCAGCTCGGCCACCAACAGCCAAGGGATATTACCGCTGTCGCAGTAGGCAAAATCGCGGAAGTAATGGTGGGCGCTCATTTCGCCGCCATACACGGCATCTTCAGCGCGCATGCGCTCCTTGATGAAGGCATGGCCGGTCTTGCTCTGGATGGCCACACCGCCTGCAGCTTCGACTTGCTCGATGGTATTCCAAGTCAGGCGCGGGTCGTGGATGATCTTGCTGCCCGGGTGCTTGGCCAACAGCATTTCTGCCAACAGGCCGACCACGTAGTAGCCTTCGATGAAGCGGCCCTGGTTGTCGAAGAAGAAGCAGCGGTCAAAGTCGCCGTCGAAGGCAATGCCCATGTCCGCGCCGGTATCGAGCACTGCCTGGCGGGTCAGGTCTCGGTTTTCTGGCAGCAACGGGTTAGGGATGCCGTTGGGGAAGTTGCCGTCCGGTTCGCCATTGATGATGGTGATATCCAGCGGCAGGCGCGCCTTGAGCAGTTCCAGCACCGGGCCGACGGCGCCGTTGCCAGGGTCGGCCAGCACCTTCAGCGGCTTGAGTGCGGACAGGTCGACGTAGGTCAGCAGGTGGTCGATGTAGGCGGTTTTGTCAAATGCCTCACGAACACTACCTGGCGTAGCCGCTTGCACACCCAGGTTACCGGCTTCCACGCGCTGACGGATGTCGTTCAGTCCGGTATCACCACTGATCGGGCGGGACTGTTCACGCACCAGCTTCATGCCGTTGTAACCCTTGGGGTTATGGCTGGCGGTGACCATGATGCCGCCGTCGGCCTGATGATGGCTGGTGGCGAAATAGACTTCTTCAGTGCCGCACAGGCCGATATCGATCACATCGGCACCGCCTTCGGTCAGGCCTTGCATCAGCGCGCGGGACAGGCCCGGGCTTTCCAGACGCATGTCGCGCCCGACCACGTAGGTGCGCCCGCCCAGTTCAGCCACCAGGGCGCGGCCGATGCGGTAGGCCACATCGTCATTGAGGTCGGCGGGCACTTGGCCACGGATGTCATAGGCTTTGAAGCAACGGGTCTGGATAGGTGCGTACATACATCTCACTTGATGCGGCGCCGGGTGAGCAGCGACCGATTTGAAGACGAGGTTGGCATTGGATTGCCACCAGAAACTGGCCCGGCCCCTCAAGGAGGCATATGCGGGCCAGCAGGAAGGCCAGGATCAGGCGTCGCAGCGACCGTACTTGTCCTCGAACCGCACGATGTCGTCTTCGCCGAGGTAGTCGCCGCTCTGCACTTCGATCAGGACCAGGTCTATGACACCTGGATTTTGCAAACGATGCTTGTGGCCGGCACGAATGAAGGTGGATTCGTTGGTGTTGAGCATCAGCTCCTGGTCATCATTGACCACCACGGCCATGCCGCTGACCACGATCCAGTGTTCGCTGCGGTGATGGTGCATCTGCAGCGACAGCGACGCCTTGGGCTTGACCACGATGCGCTTGATCTTGAAGCGCTCGCCGTCTTCCAGCGTGGTGTAGGTACCCCATGGGCGGTGCACCGTCTGGTGCAGCAAGTGTGCGGCGTGGCCGTCACTCTTCAGGCGCTTGACGATGTGTTTCACGTCCTGCGCGTGGTCCTTGTGGGCAATCAGCAGTGCATCCGGGGTGTCGACCACCAGCAGGTCTTGCACACCGACCAGCGCCGCAAGACGGTCTTCGGTGCTGACATAGTTGTTGCTCGCCCCATAGGCCATCACTTCGCCCTCGAAGCGGTTGCCCTGCTCGTCCGGCGGGGTCAGTTCGCTGACCGCATTCCACGAGCCGATGTCGCTCCAACCGATGTCACACGGGATGGTTGCGACCTTGCGCGAGCGCTCCATGAGGGCGTAGTCGATCGAGATGTCCGGCACCTTGGCGAAGCTGTCGGCATCCAGGGCCAGGCAGCTGTAGCCGGCGGAGGTGGAGCGACGGGAAGCTTCCAGGGTATGTGCAACGGCCTCGAGCACATCCGGCGCGTGCGCCTTGAATTCTTCGATAACGGCGCCGACCTGGAAGCAGAACATCCCCGCGTTCCAGAAGTAGTTGCCGGCTGCCACGTAGGACTCTGCGGTTTTCAGGTCGGGCTTTTCGACGAAACGCTCGACTTTAAGGCCGCCCTCGAGCACACCGCCGGTGGCGGCCTCGATGTAGCCGAAGCCCGTTTCAGGGTACTGTGGCTTGATCCCGAAGGTTACCAGCCAACCTTGCGAAGCCAGGTGCATGGCCTTGGTGACCGCCTCGGAGAAGGCTGCTTCGTTCTGGATCAGGTGGTCGGCAGCCAACACCAGCATGTGGGCCTGCGGGCCATGGGTCTGGTGCAGTTGCAGGGCTGCAGCGGCTACCGCAGCCGCTGTGTTACGGCCGAAGGGTTCAAGAATATAGCCCTGGGCGTGGCCATTGGTATTGATCGTGCGGTACTCGTCTTCCGTCTTGAACAAGAGTTCACGGTTGGTAACGGTCAGTACTTCGACCACACCTTCCAGCCGGGCAGCGCGCAGGAATGTCTTCTGGATAAGATTCTGCCCGTCCGGCAAGGTCATGAAGGGCTTGGGATGAGCCTCACGGGATACTGGCCACAGACGGCTGCCAACGCCACCGGATAGGATTACCGGGATCAATTCCATATTCGAGTCCTTAACGGCCACTTGAAGTTGTCAACCTCAGGGAACCTGCATGTGTCTTATTTCTGACCGCCATCGCGATGGGCCGCGACGGCGCTAAAATGTACGCGCCCAGCGTGTTTAATCCCTGGCCATCCATAGGCTCAAGACGCAAGCATCGGCCTGTAGAATACCAGAGTTTTTTCTTGGAGGCTTGCCCGCCAGGCACAGGCTACGCCGCATACAGCGCTGAGTTGCAGCAAAATGCCAGCACCTGTAAACGCCATGAAACACCTCATGGCGCGCATGAGACAACAAAGCGCGTCAATGTTCTGTGAACGACCGTTTTATTTTGCAACAAGAATATCCGGACACTCCCCAAGTGCTGAAAACCGACGTTTCAAGGCATTTGCCAATGCAGTTTTCGCGCGACTTTCCCCGTGCACCAAAACAATCTTTGTCGGGGCTTGCGGTATGCCTGCGGCATATTCAACCAGCCCGGCCTGATCGGCATGTCCCGAATATCCGCTCAAAGTCATGACCTTCGCCCGGATGTCATACATCTCCCCATCCAGGTCGATCTGCACGAAGCCTTCTGCACCTTCGCTGGCCTGAAGAATGGCACCGGGTGTGCCCTTGGCCTGGTAGCCGACAAACAGCACTTCGTGCCGGGGATCACCCAGCATTGCCTTGAGGTAATTGACGATTCGGCCCCCCGAGCACATGCCGTTACCGGCTATGACGATCGCTGGCCGGCCAGTGCTTTTGAGGTAGTTGACCACTTGCTGATGTTTGGCGTGGGTGTCCACGCTGACTAGCTGACCAAAGCCGAGCGGCTCCCTGCCCTGGCCCAGTCGCTGCCTGGCGTCGCAGTTCCAGTATTCATGGAGTTGCGTATATGCCTGGGTAATGCGCTGAGCCAGGGGCGAATCGAGGATGACCGGCAAACGGGACCAATCCAGGGTGAGCAACGGATCACCCTGCCCTGCCACTTTGCCCTCACTCAACAGGCACTTGCGATGCAGAATATCTTCGATTTCGTACAGTAACTCCTGGGTGCGCCCCAGGCTGAAAGCGGGTATGAGCAGGGTGCCGCTATCGGCCAGCGCCCGATCGATAGCGGCCTCCAGGCGCTGCAGGCGACTGCTGCGCTCGGCATGCAGCCGGTCGCCGTAGGTACTCTCGAGCACCAGAATGTCAGCCCGTTCCGGGGGCTGGAGCGCACGCAGCAGCGGGTTGCAAGGTGCGCCCAGATCACCGGAGAACACCACACGAGCACTGGGCTCCGTGCCGGGATAGCGCACATCACACTCTACATAGGCCGAACCCAACAAATGCCCTGCACGCTGCAGGCAAACTGAACAGCTCACCCCTTTACTTTCAACCACGTCATGCCACTGCTCGAAGGGCAGCGCTACAACGAGCCGTTGCAACAACGCCAGATAGCGCTCGACCTGGACCTGATCAGCGCTAACCCGTAGCTTGTAGGCATCTTCCAATACAAGCGGCAAGAGCTTGGCCGATGGCTCGCTGCAAAGAATTGGGCCGCGATAGCCGGCAGCCAGCAATGCAGGGATGCGACCGACGTGATCAAGATGAACGTGAGTGACAACCAGCGCTTGAATGCCACTGATATCGAAGCCGATAGGAGCAAATTCGGCACCAGGCGCAGCGTCAGCACCCTGTTCCAGACCACAGTCGACCAGCAAGCTGGTGGTGCCATCGAGGTGCAGCTGGTGGCAGGAACCGGTTACGCCCCGGGTACCACCATGATGAGAAAGGGCGGGAAATTCCATACTGCTGCACGCTCGCCAAGGCCGAAAATGAAGTGCGTATTACTTCATTTCAACGGGAGCGTGGAAAGGTAATTTTTCCCATAGCCGCGTAAGAACTTTCAGCTATTGCCGCTCAATGCAGCCTGCCGCGCCGAAGCACGAATCTTGCGCTTGCTACGCTGCACGCCATAAGCGCCCAACAGCGGCCCTATCGCCAAACCGATTACCAAGGCTGCCAGCACAGGCACCGCCACCGGCAAGGCCGGCGCCGACCAACCGAACAACACCAGCGCTACCGCCTGTTGGTTCTCCAGCACGAAAAACAACACCACTGCCGCCAGCAGCAGCACAAACAGCGCCGCCAAGGCGCGCTTGAGGTTACGCATGAGACTGCTCCTTCATCACTCAGGGGTGCTCGTGCTCTTCTTCATTGACACGATCACGCAGCTCTTTGCCTGGCTTGAAATGCGGCACGAACTTGCCTTCAAGCTCTACCGACTGGCCGGTCTTGGGGTTGCGACCTACCCGCGGGGCGCGATAATGCAAGGAAAAGCTGCCAAAACCGCGAATCTCGATACGATCGCCGGTGGCCAGGCATTGGGACATCTGTTCAAGCATGGTCTTGATGGCCAACTCTACATCCTTGGATGAGAGCAGCCCTTGATGGGTGACAATACGTTCGATCAGCTCCGACTTCGTCATATTTTTCCCTTCGTTATCAAGCAGCTAGATCATTGCTTAATCAGTTTGTAGCACGCTGGGAGAGATTTGAACAGGGCGGTTCTTGACTTAATAAAAAAATTCAAGAAGGGAACGTAAGGAAATAAGCGCATGGCTGCGCTGCAGCCCCTCGTCAACGATCCGAAGGCCCAAGGCGCGGAAGGGAAAATAAGGGCATAAAAAAAGGGTGACCCGAAGGCCACCCCTTTTTACCGATCAAACAGAACTTAGTTCTGCTTGGCCATAGCTTCGCGCAGCAGCGCAGCCATGGTGGTGTCGGCAGCCGCTTCCGGAGCGTTTTTCAGGCTCTGGATGGCTTCGCGCTCTTCAGCGTCGTCTTTCGACTTGATCGACAGGCTGATAACGCGGGACTTGCGGTCAACGCTGATGATCTTGGCTTCGATCTCTTCGCCTTCCTTCAGAACGTTACGCGCGTCTTCAACGCGGTCACGGCTGATTTCGGAAGCCTTCAGAGTAGCTTCGATGTCGTCGGCCAGGGTGACGATGGCGCCTTTGGCGTCAACTTCTTTCACGATGCCCTTGACGATAGCGCCCTTGTCGTTGACAGCAACGAAGTTGGAGAACGGATCGTCTTCCAGCTGCTTGATGCCCAGGGAGATGCGCTCGCGCTCTGGGTCAACCGACAGGATGACGGTTTCCAGCTCGTCGCCCTTCTTGAAACGACGCACGGCTTCTTCGCCAGTTTCGTTCCAGGAGATGTCGGACAGGTGAACCAGGCCGTCGATGCCGCCGTCCAGACCAATGAAGATACCGAAGTCGGTGATCGACTTGATGGTACCGGTGATCTTGTCACCCTTGTTGAACTGGCCGGAGAAGTCTTCCCATGGGTTGGACTTGCACTGCTTGATGCCCAGGGAGATACGACGACGCTCTTCGTCGATGTCCAGAACCATGACTTCCACTTCGTCGCCAACCTGAACGACTTTCGACGGGTGGATGTTCTTGTTGGTCCAGTCCATTTCGGAAACGTGTACCAGACCTTCAACGCCTTCTTCCAGCTCAGCGAAGCAGCCGTAGTCGGTCAGGTTGGTAACGCGAGCCTGTACGCGAGTACCTTCTGGGTAGCGCGAAGTGATAGCAACCCACGGATCTTCGCCCATCTGCTTCAGACCCAGCGAAACGCGGTTGCGCTCACGGTCGAACTTCAGAACGCGTACGTCGACTTCGTCGCCAACGTTAACGATTTCGGAAGGGTGCTTGATACGCTTCCAGGCCATGTCGGTGATGTGCAGCAGGCCGTCGATGCCGCCCAGGTCCACGAAGGCGCCGTAGTCGGTGAGGTTCTTGACGATACCTTTGACCTGTTGGCCTTCCTGCAGGGTTTCCAGCAGGGCTTCGCGCTCGGCGCTGTTCTCGGCTTCCAGCACGCTGCGACGGGAAACGACAACGTTGTTGCGCTTCTGGTCCAGCTTGATGACCTTGAATTCCAGCTCTTTGCCTTCCAGGTGGGTGGTGTCGCGCACTGGGCGGACATCAACCAGGGAGCCCGGCAGGAACGCACGGATGCCGTTAACGTCGACAGTGAAGCCGCCCTTAACCTTACCGTTGATAACGCCCTTGACCACTTCTTCGGCGGCGAAAGCTGCTTCCAGAACAATCCAGCACTCGGCGCGCTTGGCTTTTTCACGGGACAGTTTGGTTTCGCCAAAGCCGTCTTCGACCGCGTCCAGCGCAACGTGAACTTCGTCACCGACCTTGATGGTCAGCTCGCCAGCTTCGTTGTAGAACTGCTCGAGCGGGATGACGCCCTCGGATTTCAGACCAGCGTGTACGGTAACCCAGTCGCCGTCGATGTCGACAACGATACCGGAGATGATCGCGCCCGGCTGAAGATTGAGGGTTTTCAGGCTTTCTTCAAAGAGTTCTGCAAAGCTTTCGCTCATTTTAATTCCTGTAGATTCGGGCGAAACATACGCCCATCGCCACATTCCAGACAATGTGGGTTTCGTTAAGTAAAGGAAAGCCTGCAGGACGTTGACTGGTGCCCCTGCATGCTTTCCTGGCGATCAGAGCAAGTCGCGCTGGGCGAGCTCGCTCCTGATACGTTGCAGCACCTGCTCGATGGACAACTCGGTAGAGTCCAGCTGAATGGCATCGGCCGCCGGCTTGAGCGGGGCCACTGCGCGCTGGGTGTCGCGCTCATCGCGCGCACGTATCTCATCTAGCAGACTCGACAGACTAACATCTTCGCCCTTGCCCTTCAACTGCAGGTAGCGGCGGCGGGCACGCTCCTCGGCACTGGCGGTGAGGAATACCTTGAGCGGCGCGTCCGGGAAGACAACGGTGCCCATGTCGCGGCCATCGGCAATCAGGCCAGGCGCCTCGCGAAAGGCACGCTGGCGCTGCAGCAGCGCTTCGCGCACCGCAGGCAGCGATGCAACCATCGACGCACCAGCACCGACGGTCTCGGTGCGGATGACATTACTGACATCCTCACCCTCGAGAATGATCTGCTGCAGCTTACCCGGCTCGGCGGCGATGAACTGCACATCCAGATGGGCGGCCAGGGCCTTGAGCAGTTCTTCGTTGGTCAGGTCGACGCCATGGTTGGTGGCGTTGAACGCCAGCAGCCGGTACAGCGCACCAGAGTCCAGCAGCCGCCAGCCCAGCTCACGCGCGAGCAGGCCAGCAACGGTGCCCTTGCCCGAGCCGCTTGGGCCATCGATGGTGATGACAGGCGCCTGCGCGTTCACGACTTGCCCTCTTCAGCAACGCGGATGCCGACTTCGGCGCACAGTTTGAGGAAGTTGGGGAAGGACGTGGCGACGTTGGCGCAATCATGGATGCGGATCGGCGCGCTGGCACGCAGCGAGGCGACACTGAAAGCCATGGCGATACGGTGGTCACCGTGACCATGCACTTCGCCGCCGCCGATCTGGCCGCCGTCGATGATGATGCCGTCCGGGGTCGGTTCGCACTTCACGCCCAAGGTAATCAGCCCGTCGGCCATGACCTGGATACGGTCCGATTCCTTCACGCGCAACTCTTCGGCGCCACGCAGCACGGTGCGCCCTTCGGCACAGGCGGCGGCGACGAACAGTACCGGGAATTCGTCAATGGCCAGCGGCACCAGGTGCTCGGGAATGTCGATACCCTTGAGCTTGGCGCCGCGCACGCGCAGGTCCGCCACCGGCTCACCGCCCACTTCACGCTGGTTCTCCAGGGTGATATCGCCGCCCATCAGGCGCAGGATGTCGATGACGCCGGTGCGGGTCGGGTTGATGCCGACATGTTCGAGTACCAACTCGGAGCCTTCGGCGATGGACGCGGCAACCAGGAAGAATGCCGCGGAAGAAATGTCTGCCGGCACTTCGATACGGGTAGCCGTGAGCTTGCCGCCGGACTGCAGCGAAGCCACCGGGCCGTTCGACTCGACCGAGTAGCCGAAGCCACGCAACATGCGCTCGGTGTGGTCGCGGGTCGGTGCAGGCTCGGTTACGGTGGTCTTGCCTTCGGCATACAGGCCTGCCAGCAGCAGGCAGGATTTGACCTGGGCGCTGGCCATCGGCAGCGTGTAGGTCAGCGCCTTGAGCTTATGGCCGCCACGGATGGTCAGTGGCGGACGGCCCTCAGGGCCGGTCTCGACCACCGCGCCCATTTCGCGCAGCGGGTTGGCCACACGGTTCATCGGGCGCTTGGACAGCGAGGCATCACCGGTCATGGTGACGTCGAACGACTGGCCGGCCAGCAGGCCCGACAGCAGGCGCATGGAAGTCCCCGAGTTACCGACGTAGATCGGACCGGGTGGCGGCTTGAGGCCGTGCAGGCCTACGCCGTGGATGGTCACGCGGCCGTGGTTCGGGCCCTCGATGACCACACCCATGTCACGGAATGCCTGCAGAGTCGCCAGGGCGTCCTCACCCTCGAGGAAGCCTTCGACTTCGGTCGTGCCTTCGGCCAGCGAGCCAAGCATGATCGAACGATGGGAAATGGACTTGTCGCCCGGTACGCGGATTCGCCCGGTCAGGCGGCCACCCGGTTGGGCCAGGAAAATCAGATCGTTGGCGTTCATAGCGTCCACATAGGCCCGGCGGGCCAGGATTTTACTGAAATGCTCGCGGGCAACGCGTGCGCGGGTGAATACGCCCAGCAGCTGGTGCCCGTCCCCAGCATCGACCGCGTCGCGCAAGGCGTCGAGGTCGCTGCGAAATGTGTCCAGCGTGCGCAGGACAGCCTCGCGGTTGGCGAGGAAGATGTCGTGCCACATGGTCGGATCGCTGCCGGCGATTCTGGTGAAATCGCGGAAACCACCTGCAGCGTACCGGAAGATCTCGAGGTTTTCATTGCGCTTGGCCAGCGAATCGACCAGGCCAAAGGCCAACAGGTGCGGCAGATGACTGGTGGCGGCCAGCACTTCGTCGTGACGCTCCACCGACATGTGCTCGACATCGGCATCCAGCGCACGCCACAAGCAATCGACCAGCGCCAGGGCGGCCGGATCGGTTTCTGCCAATGGCGTGAGGATGACTTTGTGGCGGCGGAACAAAACGGCGTTGGAGGCTTCCACCCCACTCTGCTCGGAACCGGCGATCGGGTGCCCGGGCACGAAGCGCGCCAGGCGCTCGCCCAAGACCGCACGCGCGGCGCGCACCACATTGCCCTTGGCACTGCCAACGTCGGTGATGACGGCGTCGCCCAGCTCCAGCTGAGCCAGCCGCGCCAGGAGTTTCTCCATGGCCAGGATCGGCACAGCCAGTTGAATGACATCGGCGCCCACACAGGCTGCGGCAAGGTCTTCTTCGCAGCGGTCGACCACACCCAGGGCCACGGCCTGCTTGCGCGACGGAGCGTCAAGGTCGACGCCGACCACTTCGCGGCACAGGCCGCTTTCACGCAGCCCCTTGGCAAAGGAGCCGCCGATCAGACCCAGACCTACGACGACCAGGCGATTGATAAGCGGTGCGGGGTTGGTTGTTACTGCATTTACCACGAGTGCGAACCCTGTTCAGAAATCAGGACAGTGTGTACGGCCGCCGGGGCTGCGTTGCAGCGGCCACCGGCGAACGCATTCAAAGCACCGCCTTTGGATAAGAGCCCAGCACCTTCAGCGCCACAGCCTCCTGGCTGATCTGCTCCAGCACCGCCTTGATCAGCGGGTCGCGGTGGTGGCCAACGAAGTCGATGAAGAACACGTAGGTCCACTTGCCGCTGCGCGACGGACGAGTCTCGATGCGGGTCAGGTCGATGCCGTTCTGGTGGAAGGGCACCAGCAGCTCATGCAAGGCACCGGGCTTGTTGCTCATCGACACGATGATCGAGGTCTTGTCGTCGCCGGTCGGCGGTACTTCCTGGTTGCCGATCATCAGGAAGCGCGTGGAGTTGTCGGGGCGGTCTTCGATCTTCTCGGCCAGACGGGTCAAGCCATAGAGGTTGGCCGCCATGTCGCCGGCGATCGCCGCCGAGTTCCACTCACCCTTGACCCGCTTGGCCGCCTCGGCATTGCTCGACACCGCCACGCGCTCGACGTTCGGGTAGTGCGCATCCAGCCATTTGCGGCACTGGGCCAGCGATTGAGCATGGGAGTAGATGCGGGTGATGCTGTCGGTCTTGGTGTTTTCCCCCACCAGCAGGTGGTGGTGAATACGCAGCTCGACTTCGCCACAAATGACCATGTCGTGCTCGAGGAAGCTGTCCAGGGTGTGGCTGACGGCACCCTCGGTGGAGTTTTCCACCGGCACCACGCCGAAGTTGACAGCGCCGGCCGCCACCTCGCGGAACACTTCGTCGATGGCTGCCATCGGCCGGCTGATCACCGCATGGCCAAAATGCTTCATCGCCGCCGCCTGGGTGAAGGTACCTTCCGGGCCCAGGTAGGCGATTTTCAGCGGCTCTTCCAACGCCAGGCAGGACGACATGATTTCACGGAACAACCGCGCCATCTCTTCATTGTCCAGCGGCCCCTTGTTGCGCTCCATGACACGCTTGAGCACTGCCGCTTCGCGTTCAGGACGGTAGAAGACCGGCTTTTCGCCCTCGGCCAGCGAGGCGGTCTTGACCTTGGCCACTTCCTGGGCGCAACGGGCACGCTCGCTGATCAGCTCGAGGATCTTCTCGTCGAGGCTGTCGATGCGAACGCGCAGCGCCTTGAGCTCGTGTTCGGACATCAGCCGTGCTCCTTCTCGAATTCGGCCATGTAGGCCACCAGGGCTTCAACGGCGTCCAGGCCCAGGGCGTTGTAAATCGAGGCGCGCATACCGCCTACCGAACGGTGTCCCTTGAGGTTGAGCAGGCCGCGGGCGTCGGCACCGGCCAGAAACGCTTTGTCCAGACGCTCGTCAGCCAGACGGAACGGCACGTTCATCCACGAACGGGCGTTATGGCTGATCGGGTTGGTGTAGAACGCGCTGCTGTCGATGAAACCGTACAAACGGTCTTTCTTGGCGCGGTTGCGCTGCTCCATGGCGTCGACACCACCCTGCTCCTTGAGCCACTCGAAGACCAGGCCCGAGAGGTACCAGGAATAGGTCGCCGGGGTGTTGTACATGGACCCGTTGTCCGCCGACACCTTGTAGTCGAGCATGGTCGGGCAGCTGCTGCGGGCATGGCCCAGCAGGTCTTCACGAACGATCACCACCACCAGGCCGCTCGGGCCGATGTTTTTCTGTGCGCCAGCGTAGATCAGGCCGAATTGCGACACGTCGATCGGGCGCGAGAGAATGTCGGACGACATGTCGACCACCAACGGGACCTCGCCGGTTTCAGGTACCCAGTCGAACTGCAAGCCACCAATGGTCTCGTTGGACGCATAGTGAACGTAGGCTGCGTTCTTGGTCAGGTTCCAGTCGTTCTGGCCAGGGATCGCCAGGTAGTCGTAGGGCTTGGCGCTGGCGGCGACGTTGACGTTGCCGAAGCGACGCGCTTCCTCGATGGCCTTTTTCGACCAGATACCGGTTTCGACATAGTCGGCAGTGCCGTTTTCCGGCAGCAAGTTCAGCGGGATCTCGGCGAACTGCTGGCTGGCGCCACCCTGCAGGAACAGGATTTTGTAGTTCGAGGGGACGGACAGCAGGTCACGCAAGTCCTGCTCAGCCTTCTCGGCGATGGCCACGTAGTCGTCGCTGCGATGGCTCATTTCCATCACCGACAAGCCCTTGCCACGCCAGTCCAGCATTTCGGCCTGGGCCCGCTGCAGAACAGCTTCAGGAAGCGCGGCAGGGCCTGCGCAGAAGTTAAAGGCTCGTTTGCTCACATCCACTCTCGCTCTGCCAAATAGAACAAAATCGTATCTTGCTGGCCCGCCCCGCAGGGACGGCCTGGCTGTATCGGGGCTGCTTCGCAACCCGTTGGCCGCCTGTAATCAGTCAAACGGGGCGACCTTGGTCGCCCCGCTCGGGTTGTTGCGCTTGCTTACTCCTGCGGTGCCTCTTCGGCGCCCGCAGTGTCGTCATCCGCCGCGTCTGGTGCGTCGGCCTCGACACCCTCCCCATCCGCCTCGATCAGTTCGTCGAGTTCTTCCTCGGAGGGCTCCTGGATACGCTCCAGGCCTACCAGCGTTTCGTCAGCGGCCAGCTTGATGAGGGTCACACCCTGGGTGTTACGGCTCAGGCTGGACACTTCACCCACCCGCGTACGGACCAAGGTGCCCTGGTCGGAGATCAGCATGATCTCTTCACCTTCCTGCACCTGGATGGCACCGATCAACAGGCCATTGCGCCCCTTGGTGCCCATGGCGATGACGCCCTGGCCACCACGGCCGCGACGCGGGAACTTGGACAGCGGGGTACGCTTGCCGAAACCACGCTCCGAAGCGGTAAGGATCTGCGCGCCAGACTCCGGGATCAGCATCGAGATGATCTGCTGCCCCTTGCCCAGCTTCATGCCGCGCACACCACGGGCGGTACGGCCCATTTCGCGCACCACGCTCTCGGCGAAGCGGATCACCTTGCCGGCGTCGGAGAACATCATGACTTCCTTGGCACCGTCGGTGATGGCCGCAGCAATCAAGGTATCGCCTTCTTTCAGCTTCAGCGCGATCAGGCCGTTGGAGCGCGGGCGGGCAAACTGCACCAGCGGGGTTTTCTTGACGGTACCGGAAGCAGTCGCCATGAAGATGTACGCGCCGGTCGGTTCAGCCACCCACTCCGGGGTGTCGCCGTCTTCTTCGTCGACTTCTTCGACGTCTACCACTTCACCTTCGATCACGCCCTCGTCGCCGTCTTCCAGCTCTTCATCCGGATCGGCGCTCATCTGCAGCGCCTCGAGGTCGATCTGCAGCATGGCGGTGATGCGCTCACCCTCCTCCAGCGGCAGCAGGTTGACCAGCGGGCGGCCACGCGCGGCGCGGGATGCCTCAGGAATTTCGTAGGTCTTCTTCCAGTACACCTTGCCCTTGCTGGAGAACAGCAACAGGGTGGCGTGGCTGTTGGCGACCAGCAGGTGCTCGATGTAGTCCTCGTCCTTCACGCCAGTGGCCGACTTGCCTTTGCCGCCACGGCGCTGGGCCTGATAGGCGGACAACGGCTGAGTCTTGGCATAACCACCGTGGGAGATGGTCACCACGCGCTCTTCTTCCGGGATCATGTCGCCGTAGTTGAGGTCGTGGCTGGCATTGAGGATCTCGGTGCGGCGCGCATCGCCATATTCGGCACGGATCGCTTCGAGCTCTTCGCGAATCACTTCCATCAGGCGCTGGGCACTGCTGAGGATGCGGATCAGCTCGCCGATCTGCTCCAGAATCTCCTGGTACTCGGCCAGCAGCTTCTCGTGCTCCAGGCCGGTCAGGCGGTGCAGGCGCAGGTCGAGGATCGCCTGGGCCTGTTCTGGCGACAGGTAGTACTTGCCTTCACGCAGGCCATACTGCTCTGGCAGGTCCTCCGGGCGGCAGGAGTCGGCGCCGGCGCGCTCGACCATGACCTGCACGGCGCTGGATTCCCAGGCAGTGGAAATCAATGCTTCCTTGGCTTCGGACGGCGTCGGCGAGGCCTTGATCAGGGCGATGACCGGGTCGATGTTGGACAGCGCAACCGCCTGCCCTTCAAGGATGTGGCCACGCTCACGCGCCTTGCGCAGCTCGAACACGGTACGGCGCGTCACCACTTCACGGCGGTGGCGGACGAACGCTTCGAGCAGGTCCTTGAGGTTGAGCACGCGTGGGCGGCCGTCGATCAGCGCTACCACGTTGATGCCGAACACGCTCTGCAGCTGGGTTTGCTGGTAGAGGTTGTTGAGCACCACCTCGGGCACCTCGCCGCGGCGCAGCTCGATGACGATGCGCATACCGTCCTTGTCGGACTCGTCGCGCAGCTCGGTGATGCCTTCGATCTTCTTCTCTTTGACCAGCTCGGCGATCTTCTCGATCAGCCGCGCCTTGTTCAGCTGGTACGGCAGCTCGGTAACCACGATCTGCTGGCGGCCACCGACCTTGTCGATATCCTCGACTTCGGAACGGGCGCGCATGTAGATGCGGCCACGGCCGGTGCGGTAGGCCTCGATGATGCCCTGACGGCCGTTGATGATACCGGCAGTCGGGAAGTCGGGGCCCGGGATGTACTGCATCAGCTCATCGACGGTGACTTCGGGGTTGTCGATCAGCGCCAGGCAGCCATCGATGACTTCACCGAGGTTGTGTGGCGGGATGTTGGTCGCCATACCCACGGCAATACCGCTGGAGCCGTTTACCAGCAGGTTGGGGATACGGGTCGGCATGACCGCCGGGATTTGCTCGGTGCCGTCGTAGTTGGGCACCCAGTCGACGGTTTCCTTGTGCAGGTCGGCCAGCAATTCGTGGGCCAGCTTGGCCATGCGCACTTCGGTGTATCGCATGGCCGCGGCGTTGTCACCGTCGACCGAACCGAAGTTGCCCTGGCCGTCGACCAGCAGGTAGCGCAGCGAGAAAGGCTGGGCCATACGCACGATGGTGTCGTAGACCGCAGTGTCGCCGTGCGGGTGGTACTTACCGATCACGTCACCGACCACACGGGCGGATTTCTTGTACGGCTTGTTCCAGTCGTTGCCCAGTTCGCTCATCGCATAGAGAACGCGGCGATGCACGGGCTTCAAGCCGTCACGCGCATCGGGCAGCGCTCGCCCGACAATCACGCTCATCGCGTAGTCGAGGTAAGACTGTCTCAGTTCGTCTTCGATATTGACCGGGAGGATTTCTTTGGCCAGTTCGCCCATGAGAAGCCTGATTCCTTTTTCTGGTGAAACTTCGCAGCTCCATCAAGGGCCGAACGAAGCTCGCCGCCGCAGCGCATAGGGGTGCGACGACTTACGACAAATCAATGAGTTGTGCCATGGATCTGCGCAAAATTGGCCGCCGTGATGGGCGGTCTTGGAAACTGCCGGATGTTATCACAAAGGCAGTGGCGGTGGGGAGATATGGCAGGTTGCCGCTGGGGCAGGAAGTTGCGGCTGCTTTGATTCGCTCCTATCGCCGCCAAACCGGCCCCACTGGGTTAGGCCGGCGATAGGACAGGCCTGCTAGTGCAAGCGCTTGCGGCACATCAATTGAGCCAATTTGGCGGTGTCCGGCCGCTCGACGATACCGCGCTCGGTCACTATCACATCGATCAAGTCCGCAGGGGTCACGTCGAACACCGGGTTGAACACTTCCACCTGCGGTGCCACGCGGGTGCCGGCGTAATCCAGCAACTCGTCGGCGTCACGCTCTTCGAGCGGGATATCTTCCCCGGTGGCAAGGTTCAGGTCGATGCTGGTGCTCGGCGCCACCACCATGAAGCGCACACCGTGGTGCATGGCACTGACGGCCAGTTGGTACGTGCCGATCTTACTGGCAACATCTCCATTGGCAGCGATGCAGTCGGCACCGACCACCACCCAGGTGATGCCCTTGCTCTTCATCAGGTGAGCCAGCGCCGAGTCAGCGCACAAAGTGACCGGTATGCCATCGTTGGCCAGCTCCCAGGCAGTCAGGCGCGATCCCTGCAACCAAGGGCGGGTCTCGCCGGCATACACGCGCTCGACCATCCCTTCGAGGAACCCTGCCCGGATCACCCCCAAGGCCGTACCGATGCCGCCACTGGCCAAAGCCCCGGCATTGCCGTAGGTCAGCAGCGTCTGTTCGTTGCCCTGGTGGCGGCGGATCAGCTCGATACCGTGCTGCGCCATGGTCAGGTTGGCCTCGCGATCGCTTTCATGGATCGCCACCGCCTCGGCCTCCAGCACCGCCAGCACGTTTTCGTCCGCCCGCACGCGCTGCAGGCGCTCACGCATGCGATTGAGCGCCCAGAACAGGTTGGCGGCGGTGGGGCGTGCCTCGGCAAGGCTGAGGAAGTCTTCTTCCAGGTCCATTTCCCAGTCGCCCCCCTCGGCCAGGCGCTCCTCGAGGGCCAATACCAGGCCATAGGCAGCAGCAATGCCGATGGCTGCTGCGCCCCGCACGGCCATGTCGCGGATGGCTGCAGCCACCTGCGCGACATTGTCGCAGGCCAGCCAGCGTTCTTCCGACGGCAGCAGGCGCTGGTCGAGCAGGTGCAGGGCGCCGTCGTGCCAGCGGATGCCGGTCACCTTCTCCGCCGCCAAAAGTCGCTCGCGCATCGCCTCTCCCCGTCGTTCGGATATCAAAAGCCGGCGATTATAGCGACCATCAGCCTCGGGCGCTCGGGTATACTGCAGCCCTTTAAGCTGCGCGCGTCCAGTTGCAAGCTGCAAGCACGCGCGGCGCATGCACGATCTACTGTTTTTTGCGGCCTGCAGCCAGAAGCCTGCAGCTCGCATCCACGTTCAGAGGACTGTTCAATGAGCAACGTCGACCACGCCGAAATCGCCAAGTTTGAAGCCTTGGCGCACCGCTGGTGGGACCGCGAGAGCGAGTTCAAGCCGCTGCACGATATCAATCCACTGCGCGTCAACTGGATCGACGAGCGCGTCAGCCTGGCCGGCAAAAAGGTGCTGGACGTCGGTTGCGGCGGCGGCATTCTCAGCGAGGCGATGGCCCTACGTGGCGCCACCGTCACCGGCATCGACATGGGCGAGGCGCCGCTGGCCGTTGCCCAGCTGCATCAACTAGAGTCGGGCGTACAGGTGGAATACCGGCAGATCACCGCTGAGGCCCTGGCTGAAGAAATGCCAGCGCAGTTCGATGTGGTCACCTGCCTGGAAATGCTCGAGCACGTGCCCGACCCATCCTCGGTCATCCGCGCCTGCTACCGCATGGTCAAGCCCGGCGGCCAGGTGTTCTTCTCGACCATCAACCGCAACCCCAAGGCCTACCTGCTGGCCATCGTCGGCGCCGAATACATCCTCAAGATGCTGCCGCGCGGCACCCACGACTTCAAGAAATTCATCCGCCCGTCCGAGCTGGGCGCCTGGAGCCGCGTTGCGGGCCTTGAAGTCAAGGACATCATCGGCCTGACCTACAACCCGCTGACCAAGCACTACAAGCTCAGCAGCGACGTCGACGTCAACTACATGATCCAGACCCTGCGCGAGGAATGAGCATGCGTTTGCGAGCAGTACTTTTCGACATGGACGGCACCCTGCTCGACACGGCGCCGGACTTCATCGCCATCTGCCAGGCCATGCTCGCCGAGCGCGGCCTGCCTGCCATCGACGACAGGCTGATCCGCGACGTGATTTCCGGCGGCGCCCGCGCCATGGTAGCCGCAACCTTTGCCATGAGCCCCGAAGCCGAGGGCTTCGAGGCCCTGCGCCTGGAGTTCCTCGAGCGCTACCAGCGTGACTGCGCGGTGCACAGCAAGCTGTTCGACGGCATGGCCGAGCTGTTGGCCGATATCGAGAAAGGCAACCTGCTGTGGGGCGTGGTCACCAACAAGCCGGTGCGCTTCGCCGAGCCGATCATGCAGCGCCTGGGCCTGGCCGAACGCTCGGCGCTGCTGATCTGCCCGGACCACGTGAAAAACAGCAAGCCCGACCCCGAGCCGCTGATCCTGGCCTGCAAGACCCTGGACCTGGACCCGGCCAGTGTGCTGTTCGTTGGCGATGACCTGCGCGACATCGAGTCTGGTCGCGATGCCGGCACCCGCACGGCGGCGGTGCGCTATGGCTATATTCATCCAGAAGACAACCCGAACAACTGGGGTGCCGACGTGGTGGTGGACCACCCCCTGGAACTGCGCAAGGTGATCGACAGCGCCTTGTGCGGCTGCTGATCCCTAGCGCCTGACCACTGATCCTGTGGGATCGCATTTGCCTTAAAGAACACAGGGGAACTTCAATGTTCGACTACACCGCCCGCCCCGACCTGCTCAAGGGCCGCGTCATTCTGGTCACCGGCGCTGGCCGTGGCATTGGTGCCGCCGCCGCCAAGGCCTATGCCGCCCTGGGCGCCACCGTACTGCTGCTGGGCAAGACCGAGGCCAACCTCAACGAGGTCTATGACCAGATCGAGGCCGCTGGCCATCCGCAGCCAGTGGTCATCCCGTTCAACCTGGAAACCGCCCTGCCCCACGAGTACGACGGGCTGGCAGTGATGATCGAGGAGCAGTTCGGCCGCCTCGACGGCCTGCTCAACAATGCCTCGATCATCGGCCCGCGCACGCCGCTGGAGCAGCTTTCCGGCGATAACTTCATGCGCGTGATGCACATCAACGTCGATGCCACCTTCATGCTCACCAGCACCCTGCTGCCGCTGCTCAAGCTGTCGGAGGACGCCTCGGTGGTGTTCACCTCCAGCAGCGTCGGACGCAAGGGCCGGGCCTATTGGGGCGCCTATGGCGTGTCGAAGTTCGCCACCGAAGGCCTGATGCAGACCTTGGCCGACGAACTGGAAGGCGTGGCACCCGTACGCTCCAACAGCATCAACCCGGGCGCCACGCGCACGGCGATGCGCGCGCAGGCCTACCCCAGCGAGAACCCGCAGAACAACCCGCTGCCCGAAGAGATCATGCCGGTGTACCTGTACCTGATGGGGCCGGACAGTACTGGGGTGAACGGGCAGGCGTTCAACGCCCAGTAGGTTTTCGCCAGTACGGCCCCGCGGCGGGCTCATCCGCGAAGGGGCCGTACCGGCGAAAGATCAGCCCGCCGCCAGCGCCGGGCGCATGCGCCCTTGCTGGTGACCTTCCATCTGCATGCACCGCTCCAGGAACAGGTACATGCAGTCATAGCTCTTGCAAATGGCCTTGCGCAGCTCGTTGCGCAGCCCCTGGGTGGGGTTCTCACCGGCCAGCGTGCAGATGATCTCCAGCGCCTCCCACGGGTGCGCGTCGTCATACTGGGCGTGCATCTTCAGCCATTTCATGGCGCGCTTGCGCTGGTCCTCGGGGAAGCCCATGGCATAGGTGTCCTCGGCGCAGACCACCGCCGACCACTCCCCAGTCGCCCCCTCGATAGCGTAGTTGGTGGCCGCCATGGCAATGGCCAGCGACTCAGTGGTGCACACCCGCCAGCACCAATCGTTGAGCCCGTTGAGCTCCGCTGGCACCTCCTGGCTCTGCAACTGGTGCAGGTGGATGCCATGGGCATGGCACCAGTGCACCCAGTAGTCGGCATGGTTGAGCTCGACGCGGATATTGCGCATCAACCAACGGCGCGCCATGTCCTCGCCAGGGTGGCGCGCGTAGCGGGTCTTGGTCAGGTTGTGGGCCATGTACAGCGAGAACTGTTCCACCACCGGCCAGCCACCGATCAGGTACTGGCGGATGGTCGCCTGGCGCAGCTGGCCGTCACGCAAACGCTGGTAGAACTCATGCTCGACTACGCGGCGCTTGCTTTCGCGACACTCCTCGATCAGTTGCTGTGCCCATTGGGGGTAACTGGCGGGGTCCATCAATGGCCCGATTCGAACGAATGCATCAATCACTTTTGCGCTCCTTGATCCCTGTGATTAAGCCGACGCTTTTTCAGCGAAAGGTTCCAGGCGCCCGATGCAGCAGGGGCCGTGCAGCAATCCGTTGGCGCCGCAGACTGTCGCAGGTGAACACCTGCGGTCGTTCGATCAGATAGCCCTGGGCGTAGTCCACGCCGATCTCCTGCAAGGCCTGCTCGATCAACGGTGTTTCGACGAACTCGGCAATGGTCCGCTTACCCATGACATGGCCGATGTGATTGATCACCTCGACCATGGCCCGGTTAACCGGATCATCCAGCATATCTTTGACAAAACTTCCGTCGATCTTCAAGAAGTCGACGGGTAAATGTTTTAAATAAGCGAATGACGACATTCCGGCACAGAAATCGTCGAGGGAGAACTTGCAGCCCAGTCCTTTCAATTCGTTGATGAATCGGATGGCACTGCCCAGGTTGGCGATTGCGCTGGTCTCGGTGATTTCGAAACAGATCAGCCGCGGCGGAATGGCATATTCGACGAACAGCCGGTGCAGGTACTCAAGGAACTTGTCATCTCCAATGCTCGACCCTGAGAGGTTGATCGCGCACATTGACAGCGGCCCTTCCCTGCCCTCATCCAGGCACTGGCGGATGATCTGGAACACATTGCGCACTACCCAGCGATCGAGGGCAGTCATCAAGCCATAGCGTTCGGCCGCCGGTATGAAGCTGTCCGGCAGAATGGTGCGGCCACTTTCATCGTGCAGGCGCAACAGGATTTCGATATGACCCGGCCCTTCAATGGACGTCAACGCGGCGATTTCCTGGGCGTAGAGGCAAAAACGGTTCTCTTCCAACGCCACATGCAGGCGCTGGATCCAGGCCATCTCACCAAAGCGCATCGACAGCTCGCTGTCGTCGGCATGGTACACCTGCACCCGGTTGCGCCCCTTCTCCTTGGCCATGTAGCAGGCCATGTCGGCCGCACGCAACGACGCCTCCAGGGTGCCCGGTGCCTGCGCCATATGCACCAGGCCAATGCTCACGGTGGTGACGAAAGGCCGGCCCTTCCACACGAAATGCAGGCTTTGCACAGCCTGGCGCAGGTTTTCGGCGATTCGCTCGGCTTGCTCCGGCGGGCAACTTTCCAACAACACACCAAATTCATCGCCGCCCAGTCGGGCCAGGGTATCCCCCTCGCGCAAGCCGGATTGCAGCACGGCACAGATGTGCCGTAACAACTCATCGCCGGCCGCGTGGCCACAGGTATCGTTGACCAGCTTGAACTGGTCCAGGTCGAGGAACATCAGCGAATGGCGCCCCGACTGGCGCACCAGTTCGTTGAGGGCCTGCTCCAGGCGGTATTCGAACTCGCGACGGTTGGCCAAGCCAGTCAAGGCGTCGTGGGTGGCCTGCCAGGACAGGTTGGCAATGTACTGGCGCTCCTGGGTCATGTCGTGCAACACCAGCACGATGCCGGCCATTTGCCCATCACTGATGATCGGCGACCCCACCAGGTTGATCGAGACCGTGCTGCCGTCCAGGCGCTGGATCAGCCGAGCATGCTCAGCCCCGCCTTTCAGGCTGCCGCTGAGCACCTGGTCCAGCAGCGAGCCACTGTCGTTCTCGGCCTGCTCGTCCACCAGGCTGAACAGCGCAGTCAATGGCAGGCCCAGGGCCTGCCCTGCCTGCCAGTGGGTCAGTTGCTCCGCAGCCGGGTTCATGTAGACGATGCACCCCTCGACATCGGTGGTGATCACCGCATCCCCAATAGCTTGCAGGGTAATCTGTGCTCGCTCTTTTTCCGCCTGCAAGGCACTGGCGAAGGCCTGGCGCTGGGCCAGCAGCTTGCTTGAACGGCGCCAGGCAATGGCGATGAGAAACAGTGCTGTCAGCAGGTTGGTGATCAACAACACCCGCAACAGCATCCGCGAACCCTCTCCCAGGGCATCGCTGAAGGCCTTAGCCGCTGGCGTCACGCCCTCGTTGATAGCGACGATGCGGGCTCGCCACTCACTGACCTGACGGGCCTCGGCACGGCCACTGGCGAAGCCTGCCCGCATGTCGTTGGCCAGCACGTCCAGTTGGTTCAGGTAGTTGTCACCGATGTTCCAGTAGGCAATCGCCGTCTGCATGTAGCTGAGCTGGCGAAAATTGCGGTAGAACCAGATGATGCGATCGACGTCATCCGGGTGGTTGCCACCCTGCAGCACGGCCTGACGGGCGGCTTCGAGGTCCGGGCTTGCCTGGTCAAGCACCTCGCGCAGCTGGTGGTCGCCTTGAGGTACGCTGATCACCTGGCGATAGCGTTGGTAGGTACGCTCGTCACCGCTGTCGGCATACAGGTTGAGGTAATAGATGGCGTCTTTCTGGGCCTTGGACCACAGGCTCTCGCCCGCCACATAGGCACGAACCGCCGACAGCGCGTAAAGGCTGAGGCTACCCAGCAGTACCTGGAAGACTACAACGGCGATGAAGGGCCAGATGATACCCAGCAGCCTTGGCGCCTCTAGCGTGCGATTTCCCTTCATGTAGTCCCTGTCACAGAGCAGATAAGGCTCGAATCAACCCAGACAAGCACAGCGTAGGCCATTTGCCATCTGAGTGACGGGGAATTTATTGCCGTCAGGTCTGCTGCAGATGCCCATACAACTTGGCATACAACCCACCCTCGGCAATCAGCTGCTGGTGATCGCCGTCCTCGGCCACATGCCCGCCATCGAACACCAGCACCCGGTCGGCCTGCTTCACGGCCGACAAACGGTGGGCGATGATCAGCGTGGTACGGCCACTGAGGAACCGCGCCAAGGCCTGGTGCAGGTTGTACTCAGTGGCCGCGTCCAGCGCCGAAGTTGCCTCGTCGAGGATGACCACCTTCGGCTCGGCCAGAACCATGCGGGCAATCGCCAGGCGCTGGCGCTGCCCACCCGAAAGACGCACACCCGAGCGGCCGACCACGCTGTCCAGCCCTTGCGGCAACGCGGCGATAGTGGCGTCCAGCTGGGCGATGCGCAGTGCCTGCCAGCAGGCTTCATCGCTGCTTTCGCGCCCCATGGTCAGGTTGGCGCGCACGCTGTCGTTGAACAAGGAGGGATGCTGCAGCACCACAGCCACATGCTCGCGCAAGGTTTCCAGGCCAATTTCCTGCAGGCTGGCACCGCCAAAGCGGATGGTCCCGGCCTGGGCGCTGTAGAGGCCCAGCAGCAGTTGCACCAGGGTGCTCTTGCCGCCGCCACTGGCGCCGACGATCGCGACCTTTTCGCCCGGGGCGATGGACAGGTCGAGGTGCTCGAGCACCGGCTCGTCGGCATAGGCAAAGCGCAGGTCGCGCACCTCGATACCGACCGTTTCACGGCCCGCGAACGGGTCGCTCGCGCCTGGGTATTGCGGCTCGTCGTCACGCGCCAGCAGCTCATTGAGGCGGCTCAATGCGCCACCGGCGGCGTAGTACGCATATTGCAGGTTGAGCAGTTGCTCGACCGGGCCAATCATGAACCATAGGTAGCTGAACACCGCTAGCATCTGGCCGATCGACAGGTCGGAGAACAGCACCGTGAGCATCGCCGCGGCACGGAAAATGTCGATACCGAACTGGAACAGCAGGCCACTGGCGCGGCCGCTCGCGTCGCTCTTCCACTGCGAGTCCACGGCATAGTCGCGCACCTCGCGGGCACGCACGCCAAGGCGCCCGAGGAAGTAGCCCTGACGGTTGCTGGCACGGATCTCCTGGATGGCATCCAAGGTTTCCGCCAACGCCTGGGTAAAACGCGACGTGCTGTCGTTTTCGAGCTTTTTCAGGTGTTTGACGCGCTTGCCCAGCTGCACGGTGAAGTAGATCACCAGCGGGTTGAACAGCAGGATCAGCAGGGCCAGCTTCCAGTGCATCCACATCAGGATCGCCGCCGTGCCGGTCAGGGTCAGCATCGCGACGAGAAAGCGGCTCAGGGTTTCGCCGACGAACTTGTCGAGGGTATCCAGGTCGGTGACCAGGTGCGTCGTGACGGTGCCGCTGCCAAGGCTTTCGTATTCTTTGAGGGAAATACGCTTGAGCCGCTCGATCAGGCGGATGCGCAGACGGTACACGATGTCCTTGGCCAGCCCGGCGAACAGTTTCGCCTGCACCACGTTGAACGCAAGCGCAGCAAGGCGCAGGGACAGCGTAACGACCAGCATCAGGCCAATGTAGCCGGCCGCCACCTGCCACCCATCAGGCAGCAGATGGTTCATGAACTTCAGTGCGGCATCACCGTGGCCAAGCAGCACTTCGTCTACCAGCAGCGGCAACAACAAGGGGATGGGTACACTGCAGCAGGCCGCCAGCACAGCGACCAGGTTGGCGGTCCAGAGGCTTTTCTTGTGGTGCAGCGCCAGGCGGCGGATTTCTGCCCAGCTCAGTCGGTCAGGCGCAGCAGCGGGCTTCCCTGGCACAGGGTCTGGCGACCCTGGCAAATCAAGCACAGGCGGCCTGCTGTAGCCAGCGAGCAAGTAAGGGTTGCAGGCTCTCCAGCGGCTGGTAGCCATTGGTCAGCAGGGCCAGTTGGCCGTTGCGTTCGGCCAGCAGCGTGGGGAAGCCGGCGATGCCCAGGTCCTGCACCCAGCTGAAATCGGCCGCGGTGGCAGCGCGGGTGTCGGCACTGGCAAAGGCTTCGGCAAACGCCGCACGATCAAAGCCGGCCTGCTCGGCCTGCTCGACCAGTTGCGGTGCTGTGGTGACGTCCAGGCCTCGCTCATAGAACCCACGCTGGATCGACGCCAGCAACGGCCAGACCCGCTCAGCATCAAGCTCGCGGGCAGCCACCAGGGCGCGGCAGGCCGGTTCGGTGTCGTAGACGAACCCATCAGGCATGGCGCCGTCGAAACGAAACGGCTGGCCGGTGGCGTCGGCCACCGCCTGCCAATGCTCGAGAATGTATTTGCGGGTAGAGGCGTCCAGCGCGGTGCCGCCAGTACGCAAACCACCCGGTATGAGGCGGGTAGGCACGCCCGCTTCACGTGCCTGGGCGATCAAGGCCGCAGCGACGGGTGCGAACCCCCAGCACCAGGAGCACATCGGGTCCATCACATAGAGCAGGCGTGCAGTCATGCATCAGGCCTCGGCTTTGTAGTTGTAACCGATCGGGTGCGGCAGGTTGCGCGCCTTGGCCAGTTCGATCTGCTTCTGCCGGTCGATGGCACTGCGCCGGGTCTTCTCACTAAGGCTGTCCCAGCAGTGCGGGCAGCTCACGCCGGGCGAATAGTGCTCGGACGCACGGTCTTCGACGTTGATCGGGTGGCGGCAGGCATGGCACTGGTCGTATTCGCCTTCGCTCAGGTCATGGCGCACCGTGACGCGGTTGTCGAAGACAAAGCAGTCGCCGTCCCAGAGGCTTTGTTCCTGAGGCACTTCCTCGAAGTATTTCAGGATGCCGCCCTTAAGATGATAGACCGACTCGAAGCCTTCACCGAGCATGTAGCTGGAGGCTTTTTCGCAGCGGATGCCGCCGGTGCAGAACATGGCCACCTTCTTGTGCTTGCTCGGGTCGAAGTTGGCCTTGATGTACTCGGGGAATTCGCGGAAGGTCTCGGTCTTCGGGTCGATGGCGCCCTTGAAGGTGCCGATGGCCACTTCGTAGTCGTTGCGGGTGTCGATCAACAGCACTTCAGGGTCGCTGATCAGGGCATTCCAGTCCTTGGGCTCGACATAGGTGCCGACCGCCTGGTTCGGGTCCACCCCCGGCACCCCAAGGGTGACGATCTCTTTCTTGAGCTTGACCTTGGTGCGGTAGAACGGCTGCTCGTCGCAGTAGGATTCCTTGTGATCCACATCCACCAGGCGCGGGTCGTTGCGCAGCCAGGCGAGCAGGCCGTCGATGCCTTCGCGGGTGGCCGAGACGGTGCCGTTGATGCCTTCATTGGCCAGCAGCAGGGTACCTTTGACACCGTTGTCGAGCATGGCCTTGAGCAGCGGCTCGCGCAGCTCGACGTAGTCTTGCAAGGTGACGAACTTATACAGCGCCGCCACGACGATGGGTTGAGTCATTGCGTTGAATCTCCAGGTGGTTGCCCTCGTAAGGGGCGGACCGGGGTCACATGAAACAGGGGGCAGTTGCGCAGGCCATCGCCGACGAGGCGACGCCTACAGGTACGGCGCACCTCTTGAGAAGTGCACTGTATCTACAGGAGCCGGCTCGCCGGCGATGGGCCGCGCAGCGGCCCCCTTAGGATGGTGCGCAGTGTACCAGAACGACGGAAAGGATTCAGTGCTTGGCGCCACCTGCACACACAGGCGAAGCCGGTGCGGCCCCCACCTGTGCCCACTCCTGGGCGGTGTAGGTATGGATGGCCAGGGCATGGATCTGCTGCATCAGCTCACCCATGGTGGCGTAGACCTTCTGGTGGCGCTTGACGCTGTTGAGCCCGGCAAACTGCTCGCTGACGATCACCGCCTTGTAGTGGGTCTCTTGGCCACGGCTGTGCATGTGGCTTTCGTTGAGCACTTCAAGGTGCTGCGGCGCCAGGCCGGCCAGCTGCTGCTCGATGCGTTGCTGCATGGTCATCGGGTATTACTCACTTCTTCGCCGGGGCTACGGCCTTGCCGGCGGTCGGGTCCAGTTCCTTGGTCATGTCTTCGAGCAGCTTGTTGACCACCGGTACCGCAGGTTCCAGGCTTTGCTGGGTCAGCTGGGCCGACTGCTGGGTAACCTTGGGCATTTCACGCAGGACTTTCTTGCCCAGCGGCGATTCGTAGAATTTGACCAGGTCCTTGAGCTCCTGCTCGGTGAAGGTCTGGGTGTACAGGTCGACCATCTTCGGTTTCAGCTTGTTCCAACCGATGGCGTTGTCCAGCGCGGCGTTGGCCTTGGCCTGGTAGCTCTCCAGCACCGGTTGCTTGGACGACGGGGCCTTGGTCTGGGCGAAGCGCTGAGCGAACATCTGCTGGACCTGCATGTACACCGGGGTGCCCAGCTTGTCGGCGTTGGCCAGGGTCAGGAATTTCTCGGCGGCAGCGTTATGGCTGGCGGTGGCAGCGAGTACCTGGCCGCTGGCACAGGCCAGGGCGACGGCAGCACAGAGGACACGGAGACGGGTCATTGCATTTCCTTCAAGGAGGGGAGGCGGTACCTCAGAGTAGAGCATTCTGCTCCCGCCAGGGCGCAGTGCTCAAGTGGCACGACGAGCGATTGAACCGCTCGGTCGCATGAGGGCCTAAACTGCTGATTCTGACTGACAAAGGAGTGAACGCAGCATGAGCCGTATCGAGACAGACAGCCTGGGCCCGGTCGAAGTTCCGGAGGACGCCTACTGGGGCGCGCAGACCCAGCGCTCGCTGATCAACTTTGCCATTGGCAAGGAACGCATGCCGCTCGCGGTGCTGCACGCCCTGGCCCTGATCAAGAAGGCTGCAGCCAGGGTCAACGACCGCAATGGCGACCTGCCGGCTGACATTGCCCGGCTGATCGAACAGGCCGCCGACGAAGTGCTGGACGGCGAGCACAACGACCAATTCCCGCTGGTGGTGTGGCAAACCGGCAGCGGCACGCAGAGCAACATGAACGTCAACGAGGTGATCGCCGGGCGGGCCAATGAACTGGCCGGCAAGGGCCGTGGGGGCAAGGCGCCAGTGCACCCCAATGACCACGTCAACCGCTCGCAGAGTTCCAATGACTGCTTCCCCACCGCCATGCACATCGCCGCCGCCCAAGCGGTGCATGACGACCTGCTGCCGGCGATCGCCGAGCTGTCCTCGGGGCTGGCCGAGTTGTCGGCTCGTCACCACAAACTGGTCAAGACCGGCCGCACCCACATGATGGATGCCACGCCGATCACCTTCGGCCAGGAAGTTTCCGCCTTCGTCGCTCAGCTTGACTATGCCCAGCGTGCGATCCGCGCCACCTTGCCGGCAGTATGCGAACTGGCTCAGGGGGGCACGGCCGTCGGCACCGGGCTCAATGCCCCGCATGGCTTTGCCGAAGCCATTGCGGCCGAGCTGGCCGCCCTCTCCGGCTTGCCGTTCGTCACCGCGCCGAACAAGTTCGCCGCCCTCGCCGGTCACGAACCGCTGACCAGCCTGGCGGGCGCGTTGAAGACCCTGGCAGTGGCCTTGATGAAAATCGCCAACGACCTGCGCCTGCTCGGCTCTGGCCCCCGCGCGGGGCTTGCCGAGGTGCGCCTGCCGGCCAATGAGCCGGGCAGTTCGATCATGCCGGGCAAGGTCAACCCGACCCAATGCGAGGCGCTCTCAATGCTGGCCTGCCAGGTGCTGGGCAACGACGCGGCCATCGGCTTCGCCGCCAGCCAGGGGCATTTGCAGCTGAACGTGTTCAAGCCGGTGATCATCCATAACCTGTTGCAATCGATCGAACTGCTTGCCGATGGCTGCCGCAACTTCCAGCAGCACTGCGTGGCGGGCATCGAGCCGGATGCAGAGCAGATGGCGGCACATCTGGAGCGCGGGCTGATGCTGGTAACAGCGTTGAACCCCCATATTGGCTATGACAAGGCAGCGGAAATTGCCAAGAAGGCCTACGCCGAAGGCAAGACATTGCGCGAGGCGGCGCTGGAGTTGAAGTACCTCACCAACGAGCAGTTCGATCAATGGGTACGGCCGGACAAGATGCTCGCACCGGGTGGCAAGGGCTAGATTCATCTGTTGCCTCGCGCGGTTCTAGCGCGGGACAAAACCCCGCTCACAGGTTCACCACAAGACCCAAGTAGTGTGATGAACCTGGAGCAACCACCTCATTTCTCAGGCAATTCTTTTACGATGAGGTTGTCGAGCACCAACAGGGCATTGTCCTCCTCCGTGTCGACAACCAGCGTCAACACCTCAGGGCCGTCGATGATCAGCTCCTTGGTGCCGAAATGCATGGTCGGCCCAGGGCCCTCTTCCGACAACTCTTCATGCTCACCAGCGATCTCAGTCTGGACCCCGCAATAACTGGTGCATCCCCAGGCGAAGGTGACCAGTCGACGCCCGCCACCTTCGAGGACCAGCTTGATCGATGAATCGGCTTCCAGATGATGGCCCTTGATCAGCTCCTCGCCGCCTTCGCGCGGTTTGTCGCTGACGCCTCGGGTGACCCGGCTGAGCTGGAATTCGACGCCGTGAGCAAGCAGACGCGCATAGTGCCCGGGCGTCACGTCTTCGAAATCGATGCGAGGTGTAGGTGTCGGCCGGCCCACGGCCTGATCCTGTTCGTCATAGCTGAAGCTCATGCTGCCAGACCGGTCGGTGGGGAATCGTACACTGATCACCGGCACCCGTTGTTCGTAAAGCTGGTGGTAACGAATCTGGTCGTATTGGGCCTTGGCCAGGGCTTCGCGCTCGCCTTGCACATAGAAGAACGAATGCACCGGCAACACTCCCCCTTGGCCCTTCTCCCACGCCGGTAGCAGTACTTCGTTGTTGATCGACCAGTGCGCGTCGGCCATGCCTTGGCGAGCCCGCAGGGCGGTGTTGAACGCATGGGCCGACGCTGCGGCAGGTTGCCGAAGGTCCCAACCACACACCCTGTAGTTGCTGGCTTGCGGATACTTGTCCAGCCATTGCTGCGCCGTATTCACCCCCAGGGCCTGGCAGGTATCGGTGGTTTCTTCGAAGCCGCTGATCGGGCCGCAGCCTTGCAGGGTCGGGCGTTGATTGGTATTGGCATTGATGGGGAACGTGCAGAGCACGTTCAAAGCGGCAAGGCTGCCAGGCGGCGCGTACTGGGGCGGGTACAGCACCAGCCCATTCTGGTTACCGAAGGGCCTGCCGAAGGTGCTGTCACGGCGTACCCACGAAAACGCTATGCTGCCCTTTTCGAGCTGACTGTCGGTCGGCTCCCATGGCAGGAAACCGGTGCTGCTGGTCGTCGTCCGCAGCGCGATGCCACTGCACAAGTAGCCGGGTTTGTCCGGGCCACCGCAATCATCGGTGACGCTGTTGTACCAGGTATTGAGTTGATCCACTGCCGTCTTCGCGCGCTCGCTGAGCGTTCGTGTCGCATCAGCGGCCAGTAGCGGTGGGGCCGAAAGGGTAATCAGCAGTGCAGCGATCGGTCGGCACAGGTTCCTCATGACGGATTTCCTTTGTCATCCAGGGAATGTCAGCCGATTAGCTCACTCATGACACGTTGGCGCTACTGGCAGAAATAACAGGGCGCTGTGCGTTTGCCGGTAAACCGGCTCATCCGCAAGAGGCCCTGGCAGGCAATCAAGCAACCCTGGCCCTCCTCGCCCACCACCCGGCTACAAGCGAGGGCCCCACCGCTACCAGCGTAGACCCCAACACCACAGTCACCGCCCCCACATACCCCAAGGCATTGATGTCCTCGGCCTGCACATAGTCAGGCCACACCCAGGCCGCCAGCGCCACTGCGACGAAGGTCACCAGCGGCGTCATCGCCAGCGTTGCACTCACCCGCGAGGCTTCCCAGTGCGCCAGCGCCTCGGCAAACGCGCCATAAGCGACCAGCGTGTTCAAGCAACAGGCCAGCAACAGCCAGCCTTGCAACGGGCTCAGTTGCAGCGCCTCCAACGGGTGAACCCAAGGCGTCAGCAGCGCGGCGCAGCTAAGGTAGATCACCATCATCACCTGCTGCGAATGCCACACCGTCAGCAACTGCTTCTGGCTCAGGGCGTAAAACACCCAGATGCTGGTCGCCAGCAAGATGGTCAGGACGCCGGTCGTGTAGGTGCCCAGCGAAGTCAGCAGCTCTTCCAGCCGCTGGTTGAAGAACAAGCCAAACCCCACCAGCAGGATCAGAAGGCCTAAGCCCTGCCCCAGGCTGAAGCGCTCGCGAAACACGAACACGCTGGCCACCAGCAACAGTACCGGCCCGACTTGTACCACCAACTGCGCGGTGCCTGGGCTTAACAGGTTCAGGCCGATCAGGTACAGCACGTAGTTGCCCATCAGGCCAAGCACAGCCACGAGCAACAGGCCCTTGCCCTTGGACGACAATGTGCGCAAGGAAGGCAAACGCCGCCGAGCCGCCAGCCAGGCAAACAGCAGCCCGCCGGAAACCAGCAGGCGGTACCAGGTGACGGTGATCGGGTCCACCACTTGCAGCACCTGCTTGAGCTTGATGGGCAGGATGCCCCAAAGCAATGCGGTCAAAAGTGCCAGGAACAAGCCATAGCCCCAGCGGCCGGAAGTGGTGTGCATAGCGTCCTCGATCAAGCCCGTGGTGGGGGTGTCTGGATTCTACGGGCTTGGAGGGCGGGTACGGTGGCCAATGCCGAGAAAAGAATTCATCAGGTCATTCTTCTACGGCATGGCTTGCGGGCTTACTTCTTGTCCTTGGCAAACGCGGCCTCAAGCGCCTGGGTGATGGTGCGCAACACTTTCACCCGCGCCCAACGCTTGTCATTGGCTTCCACCAGCGTCCACGGGGCAATCTCGCTGCTGGTGCGGTCAACCATGTCGCCCACCGCGGTGGTGTATTCGTCCCACTTGTCGCGGTTGCGCCAGTCATCCTCGGTGATCTTGTAGCGTTTGAATGGAATCTGCTCGCGCTCTTGGAAACGTTCAAGTTGTGTCTGCTGGTCGATTGCCAGCCAGAACTTGACCACCACAACCCCGGCATTCACCAACTGCTCTTCAAAGTCATTGATCTCGCTGTAGGCGCGCATCCAGTCAGCCGGGCTGCAAAAACCTTCCACCCGCTCCACCAGGACCCGGCCATACCAGGAACGGTCGAAGATGGTGAACTTGCCACGCGCCGGAATATGCCGCCAGAACCGCCACAGGTACGGCTGCGCGCGCTCTTCTTCAGTGGGCGCGGCGATCGGCACGATGCGATACTGGCGCGGGTCCAGCGCCGCCGCCACGCGGCGGATCGCACCGCCCTTGCCGGCAGCATCGTTGCCCTCGAATACCGCCACCAGTGCGTGCCGACGCATGCGTTTGTCACGCAGCAGGCCGGCCAGCCGGGCCTGTTCGGTGACCAGTTGTTCCTGATAGTCAGACTTGTCCAGACGCAGGGTCATGTCCAGGGCGCCGAGCAGGCTACGGTCGTCGATGCTGTGGCCCAGCGGGGCCACGTTGCCCTTGTGCTTACCCTTAGGGTTGTTGGCCAGCGCGGCTTGCAGGCTTTCCAACAGAATGCGCCCCACCGCCAGGCTGCGGTAGTTCGGGTCGACCCCTTCGACGATATGCCACGGTGCATAGTCGCGGCTGGTACGGCGCAGCACGCGTTCGCCAAAACGTACAAAGCGGTCGTAGGTTTCGGACTGCTGCCAGTCCAGTGGGCTGATCTTCCAGCTGTGCAGCGGGTCGTCCTTGAGGGATTTCAGGCGCGCTTTCATCTGTTTCTTGGACAGGTGGAACCAGAACTTGATGATCAACGCACCTTCATCGCAGAGCATCTGCTCCAGGCGCTCGGCGCCCGTGATGGCCTGGTCGAGCACGGCATCCTTGAACACCCCATGCACCCGCCCCTGCAGCATCTGGCTGTACCAGTTGCCGAAGAACACCCCCATCCGCCCCTTGGGTGGCAACGCCCGCCAATAGCGCCACGCAGGTGGCCGGGCCAGCTCTTCATCGGTCTGCTGATCGAAGGTGAGCACATCGATCATGCGCGGGTCCATCCACTCGTTGAGCAGTTTTACCGTCTCACCCTTGCCGGCGCCTTCGATGCCGTTGATCAGCACGATCACCGGGAAGCGCGCCTGCTGCTTGAGTTCGTACTGGGCTTCGAGCAGGGCCTCGCGCAAAGCGGGCACCTCGGCGTCGTAAGCCTCCTTGTCGATACTGTGGCCGATTTCGGCAGATTCGAACATGCATTGGCTCCTTCAATGGATAAGCAAGACTAGCGGATTTAACTGGCGCCTGTACCGGCCCTCTCGCTGGCTTGCCAGCGAGAGGGCCGGTACAGCCTGCGCAAACCCTTCAGATGTCATAAAATCCTGCCATCCGCTGCAACCGAGCCAACCATGTCCACCCTCCTCCAGCACGCCCAGATCGATTGGGACGACCACGGCCGCCCCCATTCGCGGCAATACGACGACGTCTATTTCGCGGTCAACGAAGGCATCGAAGAAACCAAGCACGTGTTCCTCGGCCAGACCCGTCTGGCCGAGCGCTGTGCCGACCTTGCGCCACACACCTGCCTGGTGATCGGCGAAACCGGTTTTGGCACCGGCATGAACTTCTTCTGCGCCTGGCAGCTGTTCGACGAGCACGCACACAGCAATGCGCGTTTGCATTTCGTCAGTGTCGAGAAATACCCCCTCGGCCACGAAGACATGCTCCGTGCTGCACGCCTGTGGCCAGACCTGGCCGCCTACACCGAGCCCCTGCTGGAGCAGTACGTGGCCGTGCACCCAGGGTTCCAGCAGTTCACGTTCGCTGATGGCCGGGTCACGCTCACCCTGTTGATCGGCGATGTGCTGGAACAGCTGCCGCAACTCGATGCGCAGATCGACGTGTGGTTCCTCGATGGCTTTGCCCCCGCCAAGAACCCGGACATGTGGACCCCGGCGCTGTTCGCGCAACTGGCGCGCCTGTCCCACCCTGGCACGGTGCTGGGCACCTTCACCACCACCGGCTGGGTACGCCGCAGCCTGGTCGAAGCCGGCTTCGCCATGAAGAAGGTGCCGGGTATCGGCAAGAAGTGGGAGGTAATGAGCGGCGCTTACGTCGGCCCTCTGCCCGGCCCCGGCGCGCCTTGGTACGCGCGCCCAGCGGTTGTCCAGGGGCCGCGTGACGCGCTGGTGATCGGTGCCGGTCTGGCCGGCAGCGCCAGCGCTGCCAGCCTGGCCCGCCGAGGGTGGCAGGTCACCGTGCTGGAGCGCCACCAGGCCCCGGCCCAGGAAGCGTCGGGCAACCCGCAAGGTGTGCTGTACCTCAAGCTGTCTGCCCATGGCACCGCGCTTTCGCAAATGATCCTCTCCGGCTTCGGCTACACCCGGCGCCAGCTCGAGCGCTTGCAGCGTGGCCACGACTGGGAGGCCTGCGGCGTGCTGCAGCTGGCCTTCGACAGCAAGGAGGCCGAACGCCAAGGCAAGCTGGCTGCCGCCTTCGACCACGGCCTGCTGCACGCCCTGGAGCGCGCCGAGGCCGAAGCCATCGCCGGGGTGGCCTTGCCGGCCGGCGGATTGTTCTACCCCGAAGGTGGCTGGGTGCACCCGCCGGCGCTGTGCCAACAGCAATTACAGCACCCGCGTATTCGCCTGCTGACACACCAGGAGGTCATCGAGCTGCGCAAAGTCGATGACCACTGGCAAGCCTGGGCAGGCGAGCGACTGCTGGCCAGCGCGCCGCTGGTGGTCCTGGCCGCAGCCGCCGAAGTGCGGCGCTTCGAGCCGTGCGCGCAATTGCCACTCAAGCGTATCCGGGGGCAGATCACCCGGTTGCCGGCAACCGACGCCAGCCGCGCACTGCGCACGGTGGTGTGTGCCGACGGCTATGTCGCGCCGCCCCGGGGTGATGAGCATACCCTGGGGGCGAGCTTCGACTTCCAAAGTGAGGACCTGGTGCCGACCGTGGCAGAGCACCAGAGCAACCTGGCGCTGCTCAATGACATTTCCACGGACCTGGCCCAGCGCCTCGACAGTGCGGCCCTTGACCCCGCGCAGTTGCAGGGGCGCGCCGCGTTTCGCTGCACCAGCCCGGACTATTTACCGATAGTCGGGCCGCTGGCCGACCCGGCTGCGTTTGCCAAGGCGTATGCGGCGTTGGGCAAGGATGCGCGGCAGGTGCCAGAAGTACCCTGCCCCTGGCTGGACGGTTTGTACGTGAACAGCGGCCATGGTTCACGGGGGCTGATCACGGCACCGCTGTCGGGCGAATTGATCGCAGCCTGGGCGAGTGGCGAGCCCTTGCCGTTACCGCGAGCGGTGGCCGAAGCATGCCATCCAAACCGCTTCGGCTTGCGCAAACTCATCCGGGGCAGGTGACCAGCGCTATCCTAGCGTTCTACTGCTTATAACAGATCGATCTAAAACTCTCACAATTCGCTCAGGTCAGTTCCTTACAGGTGCCCTAATCCGGGGCACTGATTCCCCAACGGAAAAACCGGTAAGGACCTATGTGCGGATTAGCAGGAGAGTTACGTTTCACCCCCCTCGGCCAAGCCCCTCGCCCGGCGGACCTCGCCGCGGTAGAGCGCATGACCCATCATTTGGCGCCACGCGGTCCCGACGCCTGGGGCTTCCATAGCCTGGGGCCGATTGCCCTCGGCCACCGGCGCTTGAAGATCATGGACCTGTCCGATGGCTCGGCGCAGCCGATGGTCGATAACACCCTCGGCCTCTCGCTGGCCTTCAACGGGGCCATCTACAACTTCCCCGAACTGCGCCAGGAGCTCCAAGACCTGGGCTACACCTTCTGGTCCGACGGCGACACCGAAGTGTTGCTCAAGGGCTACCACGCCTGGGGTGCGGCCCTGCTGCCCAAGCTCAATGGCATGTTCGCCCTGGCCATCTGGGAGCGCGATAACCAGCGCCTGTTCCTGGCCCGCGACCGCCTGGGCGTCAAGCCGCTGTACCTTTCGCGCAACGGCGAGCGGTTGCGTTTCGCGTCGACCCTGCCAGCGCTGCTCAAAGGCGGCGACATCGACCCGATGATCGACCCGGTAGCGCTCAACCACTACCTCAACTTCCACGCCGTGGTGCCAGCGCCACGCACCCTGCTGGCCAACGTGCAAAAGCTCGAACCCGGCACCTGGATGCGCATCGACCGCCATGGTGAGGTGGAGCGCCAAACCTGGTGGCAGCTGCAGTTCGGCCCCAACCCGGATGAGCGCGAGCTCGACCTGGAAGGCTGGACTACCCGGGTACTCGACGCTACACGTGACGCCGTGGCAATTCGCCAACGCGCTGCCGTGGACGTCGGTGTACTGCTGTCTGGCGGTGTCGATTCCAGCCTGTTGGTCGGGCTGCTGCGCGAGGTGGGCGTCGACGACCTGTCGACCTTCTCCATCGGCTTCGAGGATGCCGGGGGCGAGCGCGGCGACGAGTTCCAGTACTCCGACCTGATCGCCAAACACTACGGCACCCGCCACCACAAGCTGCGCATCGCCGAACACGAAATCATCGAGCAGTTGCCGGCGGCCTTCCGCGCCATGAGCGAACCGATGGTCAGCCATGACTGCATTGCCTTCTACCTGCTCTCGCGGGAAGTGGCCAAACACTGTAAAGGTGTGCAGAGCGGCCAGGGCGCCGACGAATTGTTTGCCGGGTACCACTGGTACCCGCAGGTGGACGGCGCCGAAGATGCCTTCAGCGCTTACCGCAGTGCGTTCTTCGACCGTAGCCATGCCGAGTACCGCGACACCGTACAGGCCCCTTGGCAGCTGGACACCGACGTGGCGGGTGATTTTGTCCGCGAGCACTTCGCCCGCCCCGGCGCCCCCGATGCGGTAGACAAGGCACTGCGCCTGGACAGCACGGTGATGCTGGTCGACGACCCGGTCAAACGGGTCGACAACATGACCATGGCCTGGGGCCTGGAAGCACGTACGCCGTTCCTCGACTACCGCCTGGTCGAACTGTCGGCGCGCATTCCGGCGCGCTTCAAGCTGCCGGACGGCGGCAAGCAGGTGCTCAAGCAGGCCGCGCGACGCGTGATTCCCCATGAAGTGATCGACCGCAAGAAAGGTTACTTCCCGGTGCCGGGCCTCAAGCACCTGCAGGGTGCGACGCTGGATTGGGTACGCGAACTGCTGACCGACCCGAGCCAGGACCGTGGCTTGTTCAACCCCTCCATGCTTGACCGCCTGCTGAGTAACCCCCACGGCCAGCTCACCCCGCTGCGCGGCTCCAAGCTATGGCAGCTGGCAGCCCTGAACCTGTGGCTCAGCGAACAAGGAATCTGACCGATGAAAGCTCATGAAATCGCTTACGGTCAGCGCCTGCTGCGTGGCCAGACGCCGTCTTACGAGCGCCTGCAGGCACGCCTGGCGGGTGATGGCAGCGAGCCCCACGACCAGCCGCGGGCTTTGCACTGCGGTTGGGGGCGGCTGCTGATCGGCCATACTTACCCGGACCCTGCCAGCCTGGCAGAGGCGCTGCAGGACGAACGTCCTGGTGAGCGCGACATCGCCCTGTATGTGGCCGCGCCTCAGCAGTTGCTGGCACAGGCGCCGCAGCATTTGTTCCTCGACCCGTCCGACACCTTGCGGCTGTGGTTCACTGATTACCGCCAGGCGCAACGGGTCTTTCGTGGCTTTCGCATCCGCCGGGCGCAAAGCGATGCCGACTGGCAGGCGATCAACACCCTGTACCAGGCGCGCGGCATGCTGCCTGTGCAGCCGGACCGCCTCACGCCGCGCCATCAGGGCGGCCCGGTGTATTGGCTGGCCGAGGACGAAGACAGCGGCGCGGTGATTGGCAGCGTCATGGGCCTGAACCATAGCAAAGCCTTTGACGACCCCGAGCATGGCAGCAGCCTGTGGTGCCTGGCCGTGGACCCTCAGTGCACCCGGCCCGGGGTTGGCGAAGTGCTGGTGCGCCACTTGATCGAACACTTCATGAGCCGGGGCCTGGCCTACCTGGACCTGTCGGTGCTGCACGACAACCGTCAAGCCAAGCGGCTCTATGAAAAGCTGGGTTTTCGCAACCTGCCGACCTTCGCGGTCAAGCGCAAGAACGGCATCAATCAGCAACTGTTCCTTGGTCCCGGCCCCGAAGCCGGGCTCAACCCCTATGCGCGGATCATCGTCGATGAAGCCTATCGGCGAGGAATCGAGGTGCAGGTGGACGACGCCGAGGGCGGCCTGTTTACCCTGAGCCTCGGCGGGCGCCGGGTGCGGTGCCGCGAGTCGCTGAGCGACCTGACCAGCGCGGTGAGCATGACGCTGTGCCAGGACAAGCGCCTGACCCAGCAAGCGCTGCACGCGGCAGGCTTGCAGGTACCGATGCAGCAGCTGGCGGGCAACGCCGATGACAACCTGGCGTTTCTCGACGAACACGGCGCCGTGGTGGTCAAGCCGGTGGATGGCGAACAGGGCCAAGGGGTAGCGGTCAACCTGAGCACTTATGACGAGGTGAGCCAGGCCATCGAGCACGCGCGACGCTTCGACAGCCGCGTGCTGCTGGAGAGCTTCCACCCCGGCCAGGACCTGCGCATCGTGGTAATTGGCTACGAAGTGGTGGCAGCGGCGATACGCCACCCGGCGCACGTGGTGGGTGACGGCAAGCACAGCATCCGCCAGCTGATCGAAGCCCAGAGCCGCCGACGGCAGGCCGCCACGGGTGGCGAAAGCCGCATTGCGCTGGATGACGAAACCGAACGCACCCTACGTGACGCCGGTCTGGACTACCTCAGTGTGCTGCCCGCCGGCCAGCGCCTGGCCGTGCGCCGGACTGCCAACCTGCATACAGGTGGCACCCTGGAAGACGTGACTGAGCGTTTGCACCCAGTGCTGGCCGACGCGGCCGTGCGGGCAGCACGGGCACTGGAGATTCCAGTGGTGGGCCTGGACCTGATGGTGCGCGATGCCGAACACCCGGATTACGTGATCATCGAGGCTAACGAGCGCGCCGGCTTGGCCAACCATGAACCGCAGCCAACGGCAGAGCGCTTCGTCGACTTGCTGTTCCCGCACAGCCGGGCGTTGGCGTGAATCAGTGACGGCCCTGTCGCCGGCACGCCGGCGCCCACACGTACTGCACCGCTCTCTAGCCGTGAATGGTCTGTGAGAGCCGGCTTGCCGGCGATAGGGCCTGCAACGGTACAGCATGACCCGAGGAGTACCCATGTCTGAACGACACCCCGAACCCGATCTCGACTACCTCAAGCGTGTCCTTCTGGAGATGCTGGCCATCCCCAGCCCAACCGGCTTCACCGACACCATCGTGCGTTATGTCGCTGAACGCCTCGACGAACTGGGCATCCCCTACGAACTGACCCGCCGCGGCACCATCCGCGCCACCCTCAAGGGCCGGCAAAGCTCACCCGACCGCGCTGTCTCGGCCCACCTCGACACCATCGGTGCCAGCGTGCGCCAGTTGCAGGACAATGGCCGCCTGGCCCTGGCGCCGGTGGGTTGCTGGTCGAGCCGTTTCGCCGAAGGCAGTCGGGTCAGTGTGTTCACCGACACCGGGGTATTGCGTGGCAGCGTACTGCCGCTGATGGCCAGCGGGCACGCGTTCAACACCGCCATCGACCAGATGCCGGTCAGTTGGGAGCACGTGGAAGTGCGCTTGGACGCTTACTGCACCACCCGAGCCGACTGCGAAGCCTTGGGTGTATCCATCGGCGACTTCGTCGCCTTCGACCCGTTGCCAGAGTTCACCGAAAGCGGCCACATCAGTGCGCGCCACCTGGACGACAAGGCCGGCGTAGCCGCCTTGCTGGCCGCGCTGAAGGCTGTAGTGGAAAGCGGCCGTCAGCCGCTGATCGACTGCCACCCTCTGTTCACCATCACCGAGGAAACCGGCTCTGGCGCTGCTGCGGCCCTGCCTTGGGATGTCAGCGAATTCGTCGGCATCGATATTGCCCCGGTCGCGCCCGGCCAGGCCTCCAGCGAACATGCCGTCAGCGTGGCGATGCAGGACTCTTCGGGGCCTTACGACTATCACCTGTCCCGCCACCTGCTGAATCTGGCCGGCGACCAGAACCTGCCGGTGCGCCGCGACGTATTTCGCTACTACTTCAGCGATGCCCACTCGGCGGTGACCGCTGGGCATGACATTCGCACAGCGCTGGTAGCGTTCGGCTGCGATGCCACCCATGGCTACGAGCGTACTCACATCGACAGCCTGGCCGCGCTCAGCCGTCTGCTGTCCGGCTACCTGCTCAGCCCACCGGTCTTTGCCAGCGACTCGCACCCGGCCAATGCCTCGCTGGAGCGCTTCAGCCATCAGCTTGAGCACGATGCCCAGATGGAGAGCGACACGCGGGTCCCGGCGGTGGACAGCCTGGTGGGCAACAAGGGGTGAGCACCCGGTGCCAGGTTTCGCGTAGCATTGGCGTCATTCATTACCGAAGCCGAACCCCATGCTGATCCCCTACGAGCAACTGCAAGCCGAAACCCTGACCCGCCTGATCGAGGACTTCGTGACCCGTGACGGCACCGACAACGGCGACGATACCCCGCTGGAAACCCGCGTACTGCGGGTGCGCCAGGCATTGGCCAAGGGCCAGGCGTTCATCCTGTTCGACCTGGAGAGCCAGCAATGCCAGTTGCTGGCCAAGCATGATGTGCCGCGGGAGCTGCTTGACTGAATCACAAGCCCTATCGTCGGCAGGAACACGCGCGGCCAGCACCGTTCACCAGGATTGATGTGGGAGAGGGCTTGCCGGCGATAGCGCCGGCAAGCCCTCTCAGACCGACTTCGACTTGCGTGCCTCCCCCGCCTTGATCCGCTTGTACACCTCCGCCCGGTGCACCGACACCTCCCGCGGGGCACTGATGCCAAAACGCACCATGCCGTCTCGTGCTTCCACCACCATGATCCGAATATCGTCACCTATGGTGATGACTTCGCCGACTTCACGTCCAATGACCAACATGTTCCGGTCCTCCGGCATCAGGGAAAACCGGAGATTGCATGGGGATATTCCGCTACTCAACGCCTTCACTGCAAATCAGAACAAGCCTACGCAGACGGGTAATTACCCTTACAGACAAACCCTAAAATCAGCGCACTTGGGCCTTGCCCCGCATCTTCACCGCCATTTCCGCCATCTCGTCGTACAGCCGCTCCGGCGTCTGGCGCTTGAGCTGCCAGGCCTGGCGCCCGGCCTCATGGGGCAGGATCAGAAACTCGCCGGCACCGACCTGCTGATGGATGTAGTCGGCGATGTCAGCCGCGCTGATCGGCGAGCCCTCCAGCAACTTGCCGACCTGGGCCTTCATCGCCGGATTGGGGCCACGGAACGAATCGAGCAGGTTGGTCTGGAAGAACGACGGGCAGACCACATGCACCGCCACCTCCAGCTGGCGCAACTCCACCAGCAGGCTCTCCGACAGTGCCAGCACGCCGGCCTTGGCCACGTTGTAGTTGCTCATGCCCGGCCCCTGCATCAGCGCCGCCATGGACGCCACGTTGATGATGCGTCCCTTGCTGCGCTCGAGCAGCGGCAGGAAGGCCTTGCAGCCTTTGACCACGCCCATCAGGTTGACCGCGATCTGCCAGTCCCAGTCCTCTAGCGACAACTCGGCGAAAAAGCCACCCGAGGCGACCCCGGCATTATTGACGATCACATCGATGCCGCCGAACTTCTCCTGGCAGGCCTGGGCCAGGGCGGTGAGCTGGCTGTAGTCGCGTACGTCGCAGCGCTGGGTAAACCCATCGCCGCCGGCCGCACGCACCTGCTCGAGGGTTTCGCGCACGCCGGCTTCGTTGACATCGGCCAATGCCAGGCGCCAGCCCTCACGGGCCCAGCGCAGGGCGATTTCGCGGCCGAGGCCAGATCCGGCGCCGGTGATCATGATGCGGTTGTGCATGGTGGCAGGCCTTGTTCTGCTGGGATGTCTGGCGAGTCTAATCAAGGCCTTGGCGCGAGGCAGGGTTCATCAGGCTAGTGAATGGGTTGGCATGACCCAGTGGTCAGTGCGCAGCAAATGGAATCTTTGCCAAGCGGCATCGGTCCGAATAAACAAGAGGCCAGCTGTACGAGGCCCTTGACCCTCAACCACGCAAGGACTCCGTCATGACCACGATCCTCATCATCATCCTGATCCTGCTGTTGATTGGTGGCTTACCGGTCTTCCCGCACTCGCGCAGCTGGGGCTATGGCCCTTCCGGCATTGTCGGCGTGGTGCTGGTGATTCTGTTGGTGCTGTTGTTACTCGGCATGATCTAGCACCCGAAACAAAAAACCGCGCTACGGCAAATGCCGTAGCGCGGTTTTTCATTGCGCGTGAGTCAGTGGGAGACGGCGCCGGAAGCCCCCAGGCCCGTCTGCGAACGCACGAACTGTGGGAAGAACAGCGCACGTTCGTTTTCAGCGGCCTTGGACTTGTCAGTCACCGAGAAGAACCAGATACCGACGAAGGCAATCAGCATCGAGAACAGCGCTGGGTATTCGTACGGGTAAATCGGCTTCTCGTGACCGAGGATCTGCACCCAGATAGTCGGGCCAAGGATCATCAGGCCCACGGCACTGACCAAGCCCAACCAGCCGCCGATCATGGCGCCGCGGGTGGTGAGTTTCTTCCAGTACATCGAAAGCAGCAGCACCGGGAAGTTGCAGCTGGCCGCGATGGAGAATGCCAGGCCGACCATGAAGGCGATGTTCTGCTTCTCGAACAGAATACCCAGGCCGATCGCCAGCACGCCCAGGGCGATGGTGGTGATCTTCGATACGCGGATTTCATCCTTGTCGTTGGCCTTGCCTTTGCGCCAAACACTGGCGTACAGGTCATGGGACACTGCCGAGGCGCCGGCCAAGGTCAAGCCGGCCACCACTGCCAGGATGGTGGCGAACGCCACCGCCGAGATGAAGCCGAGGAACACGCTGCCACCCACGGCGTTGGCCAGGTGCACCGCCGCCATGTTGTTGCCACCGAGCAGGGCACCAGCGGCGTCCTTGAAGTCCGGGTTGGTGCTGACCAGCAGGATCGCGCCAAAGCCGATGATGAAGGTCAGGATGTAGAAGTAACCGATGAAGCCAGTCGCGTACAGCACGCTCTTGCGCGCTTCCTTGGCGTCGCTGACGGTGAAGAAGCGCATCAGGATGTGCGGCAGGCCAGCGGTACCGAACATCAGCGCCAGGCCCAGCGAGAAGGCTGAGATCGGGTCCTTGACCAGGCCGCCCGGGCTCATGATTGCCTCACCTTTGCTGTGCACCTTGATCGCTTCGGAGAACAGGGTGTTGAAGTCAAAGCCTACGTGCTTCATCACCATCAGCGCCATGAAGCTGGCACCGGACAGCAGCAGCACCGCCTTGATGATCTGTACCCAGGTGGTGGCCAGCATGCCGCCAAACAGCACGTACAGGCACATCAGGATCCCCACGAGGATCACCGCAACGTGGTAGTCGAGGCCGAACAGCAGCTCGATGAGCTTGCCGGCACCCACCATCTGCGCGATCAGGTAGAAGGCCACCACCACCAGCGACCCGGAGGCCGACAGGGTACGGATTTCCTTCTGCCCGAGGCGGTAGGAAGCCACATCGGCGAAGGTGTACTTACCCAGGTTGCGCAGGCGTTCGGCGATCAGGAAGAGGATGATCGGCCAGCCGACCAGGAAGCCGATCGAGTAGATCAGGCCATCGTAGCCAGAGGTGAACACCAGCGCGGAAATACCCAGGAAGGAGGCTGCCGACATGTAGTCGCCGGCAATCGCCAGGCCGTTCTGGAAGCCCGTGATGCGGCCACCGGCGGCGTAGTAGTCCGACGCCGACTTGTTGCGCTTGGACGCCCAGTAGGTGATGCCGAGGGTGAAGGCAACGAAGGCCACGAACATGGCGATCGCCGAAACGTTCAACGGCTGTTTGTGCACCTCACCGGTCAGGGCGTCAGCGGCCCACACGGCAGGTGCAAAAACGCCGCAGGCCAGTACGGCCAGAGCTTTGGCGTGGCGAATCATTGTTGCGCCTCCTTGAGGATGGCCTTGTTCAGCTCATCGAACTCGCCGTTGGCGCGGCGTACGTAGATGGCGGTCAGGACGAATGCCGAAACGATCAGGCCGACGCCCAGGGGAATGCCCCAGGTAATCGACGACTCAGGGCTGAGCTTGGCGCCCAGAATCTGAGGACCGTAGGCGATCAGGAGGATGAAAGCGCAGTACAGGCCGAGCATGATCGCCGAGAGAATCCAGGCGAACCGTTCGCGTTTGGTAACCAGCTCCTTGAAGCGCGGGCTGTTTTGTATCGAGAGGTAAATGCTGTCGTTCATTGTTTTTGTCCTAGCAGCACAGATAGGGGTAAACCCACCTTCACTTTATGCTGCCTTTGAACGCCAACCAGACGACCTTAGTCTTAGATGCAATAGTGTTTTGCAGGATTGGTAACAACCCGATAGCCGTGTGCCCCCGTTGCCGGCAAGTCGGCGATTGGGGCACACGGGTGCTCAAATCAATTATTTACCGGTCCACTCCTTGACCCGATCCGGATGCTTGGCCACCCAGTCCTTCGCTGCGGCCTCAGGCTTGGCGCCCTCCTGGATCGCCAACATGACCTCGCCGATCTCATCCTTGGACTGCCAGCTGAACTTCTTGAGGAATTCGGCCACTTCCGGCGCCTTGGTCGCCAGTTCCTTGCTACCGATACTGTTGACGGTTTCAGCTGCGCCGTAGACCCCTTTCGGGTCTTCAAGGAACTTCAGCTTCCACTTGGCGAACATCCAATGCGGCACCCAACCGGTCACGGCAATCGATTGCTGCTTGGCATAAGCACGGCCAAGTTCGGCCGTCATCGCCGCACCGGAACTGGCCTGCAGCTTGTAGCCAGTCAGGTCATAGTCCTTGATCGCCTGGTCAGTCTTGATCATCACCCCTGAGCCTGCGTCGATACCGACGATCTTCTGCTTGAAGCTGGTATCGGTCTTGAGGTCGGCGATGCTCGCCGCCTTGACGTACTCAGGGACGATCAGGCCAATTTTGGCATCCTTGAAGTTGGCGCCATAATCGACCACGTTGTCCTTGTTCTTGGCCCAGTACTCGCCATGAGTCACCGGTAGCCAGGCCGACAGCATGGCGTCGAGCTTACCCGTGGCGACCCCCTGCCACATGATGCCCGTGGCCACGGCCTGCAGCTTGACGTCATAGCCGAGCTTCTGCTTGATCACTTCGGCGGCCACGTTGGTGGTCGCCACGCTGTCGGCCCACCCATCCACGTAACCAATGCTTACTTCTTTGGCCATTGCCTGCGCAGCGCTCATGGCCAATACCAGGGCGCTGCCCACACCCAGGAAACGTCGCATTCTTTTCAAAGTCGCCATCAAAGCATCCCCTCGTCAGGTCTCGGAGATTGCATCATCTTCCTGCAACAAAGCATGACCTGCTCCAGCTGCGACCTTTACCCGAACCCTTTGCGACAGCACTATGCCATTAGCGCCATCGGCGTACGCTGCCCAGCGCGATCCTTGCATGCCAAAGGATTGGCGCCGGGCTACTATCTAACGTTTTGCGCCTGACGATGGACCGCCTGATGCCCACCTCTGCCCGCCTGCTGTTTGTCTACCTGTTCGCCTGCCTGCTGGCCCTGCTTGGCCTGGGCGCGCTGTGGTACGGCCTGGGCAAGCCCATACAGCTGCCGGACGCGGCCAGCCCCACGCACAAATTGCAGTGCGCCTCCTATACCCCGTTCGACAAGGATCAGTCGCCGTTCGACCAGCCTTTTCGCCTGCGCCCGGCACGCATGGATGCCGACCTGGCGCTGTTGGCCGAGCGATTTCAGTGCATCCGCACGTATTCCATGACCGGTCTGGAAGCAATTCCTGCGCTGGCGCGCAAGCATGGGCTCAAGGTGATGCTCGGCGCCTGGGTCAATGCCAACCCGGTCGATACAGACAAAGAAGTGCAATTGCTGATCGCCGCCGCCAATGCCAACCCCGACGTGGTCAGCGCGGTGATCGTCGGCAACGAGGCGCTGCTGCGCAAGGAAGTCACCGGCGAGCGACTGGCTGCGCTGATTGGCGAGGTGAAACGCCAAGTCAAGGTGCCGGTGACCTATGCCGATGTGTGGGAGTTCTGGCTGCAACATCCGCAGGTGGCACCTGCAGTGGACTTCCTGACCATTCACCTGCTGCCCTACTGGGAAGACGACCCCCGCGGCATTGACGATGCCCTGGCGCATGTCGCTGACGTGCGTCGGGTGTTCGGCACGCGCTTCGCGCCCAAGGACATCCTCATCGGCGAGACCGGTTGGCCCAGCGAAGGCCGCCAGCGCGAAACCGCCGTGCCCAGCCGGGCCAACGAGGCGCGTTTCATCCGCGGCTTCGTCGCCCTGGCCGAGGCCAACGGCTGGCATTACAACCTGATCGAAGCGTTCGACCAGCCCTGGAAGCGTGCCAGCGAAGGAGCGGTAGGCGGCTACTGGGGCCTGTATGACGCCGACCGGCAAGACAAAGGCGTACTGGAGGGGCCGGTAAGCAACTTGCAGCACTGGCCGCAATGGTTACTGGCAAGTGCCGTGCTGATGGCAGCCATGCTGATGCTCGCCGGGTGCCCGGCAACAACGCTTGGCGCCTTGCTGTTGCCGCTGTTGGCGGCGTTTGGCGCGGCCTGCCTGGGGCTGTGGGGCGAGTTGATGCGTACCCATGCGCGGTTCGCCGGCGAATGGGTGTGGGCGGTGCTGCTGGCAGGGCTGAACCTGCTGGTGCTGGCCCATGCCGTGCTCGCGCTGGCGCGGCGGGCAGGCTGGCGTGAACGCTTGTTTGCCTGGCTGGAGGTGCGCGCTGGGTGGTGGCTGCTGGCGGCCGGTTTTGCGGCGGCGGTGAGCATGCTGGCGATGGTGTTCGACCCGCGTTATCGCAGCTTTCCTACGCCGGCATTGGCGTTGCCCGCGCTGGTTTACCTGCTGCGACCGGTAGCGGCGGCGCGGGCGGAGGTGGCGCTGCTGGCCTTAATCGTCGGCGCTGGGGTGTTGCCGCAACTGTACCGGGAAGGGCTGCAGAATCAGCAGGCCTGGGGCTGGGCGGTGGTCAGTGTGGTGATGACGGCGGCGTTGTGGCGCAGCTTGCGCAGGCGCAAGGTTTAGCGACCGCAGCGCCCTTGCCGCACCAACCGCAACCCCGCCAGCACCACGGCAAACACCGCAATGCTGGCGGTATACAGCACCAGCGCCGGTACGCCGAACACGAGCGCCAATACCGCCAGCCACCAGCCGCCTCGCCCCGGCACCACCTGCCCCAGCAGCGCCAGGCCCAACCCGGCCCAGGCCATCACCTGAAAATGAATGCCCAAGCCCAACAGCGCGCGCGCCTGGCATTGCCAGTACTCACCGGGTGTCGTGCACAAGCCAACCCACTGCGCATCCTCCATCAAGCCGTAGCGCACGCCATAGCTGGCAGCCAGCCACAGCGCGAGCCACAGCAGCAACAGTGCAACCGGCCAGGTACGTGACATCCCGTTCTCCAAAAGCGGTAATGGAAGCCCTGCATGATCACCCAAGGCCAGTTGTAAGGCAAAATGACCGTCGTGCAGCTATGTTGCAGATACCAAGCACACCAAAGGCCGCTGCACCTGGCAACTTTGCCCAGGTAGTCGCGGTCCTAGCCTGCACAGCGCACTACCTTGCCTGCGTTCTTTTGGGGGATTACATGCTTCGATCTTGGCGCCTAGCCGCCCTTCTTGGCGGCCTGCTCATGGCTGCGGCCGCTTCGGCGCGAGACATCGACGCCGCAACCTATGGCTACCCCTTGACCAACCCGTTCGAGGCGACCATCGCCACCACGCCGCCGGATCAGCGCCCCACGCTGCCCAGCGACGATGAAATCGACCAGGCCGACTACAGCCTCAACCTACGGCCAGAACGTGAGTTCACCTTGCCCGACAACTTCTGGGCAGTGAAAAAACTCAAGTATCGCCTGGCCCGCCAGGACCACGAGGCGCCGCTGATCTTCATCATCGCCGGCACCGGTGCGCCCTATTCGAGCAGCATCAACGAATACCTGAAAAAACTGTACTACCAGGCCGGTTTCCATGTGGTGCAACTGTCTTCACCCACCAGTTACGACTTCATGAGCGCCGCCTCGCGCTTCGCCACCCCCGGTGTCAGCCAGGAAGATGCCGAAGACCTCTACAGGGTCATGCAAGCGGTGCGGGCCCAGCACCCACGCCTGCCGACCAGCGAGTACTACCTCACCGGCTACAGCCTCGGCGCGCTGGACGCCGCATTCGTCAGCCGCCTGGACGAAACCCGGCGCAGCTTCAATTTCAAGCGTGTGCTGCTGCTCAACCCGCCGGTCAACCTGTACACCTCGATCAACAACCTGGACAAACTGGTGCAAACCCAGGTCAAGGGTATCGACCGCAGCACCACGTTCTACGAACTGATGCTCGAAAAGCTGACCCGGTACTTCCAGGACAAAGGCTACATCGACCTCAACGACGCGCTGCTGTATGACTTCCAGCAATCGCGCCAGCGCCTGTCGAATGAACAGATGGCCATGCTCATCGGTACCTCGTTCCGCTTCTCGGCCGCCGACATTGCCTTCACTTCCGATTTGATCAACCGCCGCGGCCTGATCATTCCACCGAAATTCCCGATCACCGAGGGCAGCAGCCTTACGCCGTTCTTCAAGCGGGCATTGCAGTGCGATTTCGACTGCTACATGACCGAACAGGTGATCCCGATGTGGCGCGCCCGTACCGACGGCAACAGCATCCTGCAACTGGTCAACCAGGTCAGCCTGTACGCCCTGGAAGATTACCTGCACAACAGCCCGAAGATTGCCGTGATGCACAATGCCGATGACGTCATCCTGGGCCCCGGCGATATCGGCTTTCTGCGCAAGGTGTTCGGCGACCGCCTGACCCTTTACCCCCACGGCGGCCACTGCGGCAACCTTAATTACCGCGTCAACAGCGACGCCATGCTGGAGTTTTTCCGTGGCTAACAAATTCCTCCTTGCCACCGCCCTGCTGATTGCCGGCAATGCCCTGGCCGCGGAAACCGCGCCACGTGCCAGCGTAATCGAGGCCGACCCCCAGGTGACCGCCCAGCCACTGGCGCCTGAAGCCGACGGCTTCATCGACCCGCTGCGCGAACTGAAATTCAACCCCGGCCTCGACCAGCGCGAATTCGAGCGCTCGACCCTGGCGGCATTGAACGTGTACGACCCGCTGGAATCGATGAACCGGCGCATCTACCACTTCAACTATCGCCTGGACCAATGGGTGCTGCTGCCGCTGGTCGATGGCTATCAGTACGTCACGCCGCGTTTCGTGCGCAGTGGGGTGAGCAACTTCTTCAACAACCTCGGCGACGTGCCGAACCTGCTCAACAGCGTGCTGCAATTCAAGGCCAAGCGCTCGGCAGAGATCACCGCAAGGCTGATGTTCAACACCCTGATTGGGGTGGGTGGGCTGTGGGATCCGGCGACCAAGATGGGCTTGCCGCGCCAGAGCGAGGACTTCGGCCAGACCCTGGGCTTCTATGGCGTACCTGAAGGGCCATATATCGTGCTGCCGGTGCTGGGGCCGTCGAACCTGCGCGACACCACGGGCGTGGTGGTGGACTATGCCGGCGAACAGGCGATCAACTTCCTGGACGTGGCCCAGGCCAGTACCGATCACCCGGAGATCTTCCTGCTGCGGGCGGTGGACAAGCGCTACACCACCAAATTCCGCTATGGCCAGCTCAACTCGCCATTCGAGTATGAGAAGGTGCGGTATGTGTACACCCAGGCGCGCAAACTGCAGATCGCTGAGTGATGGCTATCGGCCCTATCGCTGTCGATAGGGCCTGTTAAACCAGCTTCAAATCCCCAGAAACTGCTCAAGTTCGCGACGCTTGGCCAACGCATCCCGCCGCCCCAGCTCGATCAGTTCGCTGCAATAACTGGCCTCGAACAGCAGGTAACTCAACACCCCTGCGCCACTGGTGCGGGTCGCGCCCGGCCCACGCAGGAAAACCCGCAACGCCGCTGGCAGTTCCCGCCTGTGCCGTGCGGCAATCTCGTCCAGCGGCTGGCTGGGCGCCACCACCAACACATCGATTGGCGCCAGGCCAAGGCGCCGCGCATCCAGGTGCGCGGGCAGCAGGCGGCTGAGGTGGTTGAGCCGCTGCAGCAGCTCGATGTCGTCCTCCAGGCTGTCGATGAAGGTGCTGTTGAGCATATGCCCGCCAATCTGCGCCAGGCTTGGCTGCCGGCCACTGAACACACGCTGAGGCGGCAGCGGCGGCGCTGGCCGCTGCGGATTACCGCTGACCCCGACCACCAGGACGCGGCTGGCGCCCAGGTGCAGCGCCGGGCTGATCGGCGCCGACTGGCGCACTGCGCCGTCACCGTAGTACTCCTCACCCAGCCGCACTGGGGCGAACAACAGCGGAATGGCGGAACTGGCCAGCAGATGATCGATGGTCAATGGCGTGGGCATGCCGATACGGCGATGGCGTAACCAGGCGTCGATGCTGCCGCGGGCCTGGTAGAAGGTCACCGCCTGACCGGATTCGTAGGCGAAGGCGGTCACCGCCACCGCGCGCAGTTGCTCGCTGGCCAGGGCCTGGTCAATCCCGCCCAGGTCAAGGTGCGTTTGCAGCAAGCTGCGCAATGGGCTGCTGTCGAGCAATGCCACCGGCCCCTGGCCCCCCAGGCCCAACAGGCTGTGGCCAACGAAGTGGCTGGCCTGGCGGATAACCCCGGGCCAGTCGCTGCGGATTACCAGGTGGCTGCGAAAGTTCTGCCAGAACGTGGTAAGGCGTTGCACCGCGTCGCTGAAACGAGCGGCCCCGCTGGCCAGGGTCACGGCGTTGATGGCGCCGGCCGAGGTGCCGACGATCACCGGGAACGGGTTGGCCGCACCGGGTGGCAGCAGTTCGGCAATGCCGGCCAGGACACCGACCTGATAGGCGGCGCGGGCACCACCGCCAGAGAGGATCAGGCCGGTGATTGGGGGTGGGGCCATGTATTGCTCCCTGGAGCTGTGACGGTCAGGCCGGCGATCGGCGCCGGCCTGACAAGAGACAAATCAGCGTTTTTTCTTGTCGTACAGCCGCGGCGCACCCTCGGGTCGCGACTTGAAGCGCCGGTGCGCCCACAAATACTGTTCAGGGCATTCGCGCAACACACCTTCTACCCACTGGTTGATGCGCAGGCAATCGGCCTCTTCGCTTTCCCCGGGGAAGCCCTCCAGCGGCGGGTGAACCACCAGGCGGTAGCCGCTGCCGTCCTCCAGGCGCTTCTGGGTGAAGGGAATGACCTGTGCCTTGCCCAGGCGGGCAAATTTTGTGGTGGCAGTGACCGTCGCCGCCGGGATACCGAACAGCGGCACGAACAGGCTCTGCTTGGCGCCATAGTCCTGGTCCGGGGCGTACCAGATCGCACGGCCCGCGCGCAGCAGTTTGAGCATGCCGCGCACGTCTTCGCGCTCCACCGCCAGCGAATCGAGGTTATGCCGCTCGCGGCCGCTGCGCTGGATGAAGTCGAACAGCGGGTTGCCGTGCTCGCGGTACATGCCGTCAATGGTATGGGCCTGGCCCAGCAAGGCAGCACCGATTTCCAAGGTGGTGAAGTGCACAGCCATGAGGATGGCACCCTGCCCTGCCTGTTGGGCAGCCTGCAGGTGCTCGAGGCCTTCGATATGAGCCAGGCGCGCCAGCCTGGCCTTGGGCCACCACCAGCTCATGGCCATTTCGAAGAACGCGATGCCGGTGGAGGCGAAATTCGCCTTCAACAAACGGCGCCGTTCGTCGACGGACATTTCCGGGAAGCACAGCTCAAGGTTGCGCGCAGCAATGCGCCGGCGCTCGCCGGCCACCCGGTACATCAGCGCCCCCAGGGCACTGCCGAGCCACAGCAGGGCACGGTATGGCAACTGCACCACCAGCCACAGCAGGCCCAGGCCAAGCCACAGGCCCCAGAAACGCGGGTGCAAGAAATAGGGACGAAAACGCGGACGTTCCATTGAAGCTTCCGGTAAGACAAAGGCCGAGCATTCTACATCGGTTCGGCGCCGGTTGCGGCCAACCGGTCTTATCGTTATAAGTCAGGGCACTTTTTTCGTAACAAGCCGTCTATGCAGACCATGAGCCCAAACCACACACCCGACACCGCCTCCGTGTTCCAGCTCAAGGGCAGCATGCTCGCCATCACTGTGCTGGAACTGGGGCGTAACGACCTGGAAGCCCTCGACCGCCAACTGGCGGCGAAAGTGGCCCAGGCGCCCAATTTCTTCAGCAACACGCCGCTGGTGCTGGCCCTGGACAAGCTGCCTGCCGACGAAGGGGCGATCGACCTGCCCGGGCTAATGCGCATCTGCCGCCACCACGGCCTGCGGACCTTGGCCATCCGGGCCAACCGCATCGAGGACATCGCCGCGGCGATTGCCATCGACCTGCCTGTACTGCCCCCTTCCGGTGCCCGGGAACGGCCGCTGGAGCCCGAACCGGAAGTGAAGAAGCCTGAGCCGGCACCGCCACCTGCACCGGTGGCCGCGCCAGAGCCGGAAATCCGCCCGACCCGGATCATCACCTCGCCGGTACGTGGTGGCCAACAGATCTATGCGCAGGGTGGCGACCTGGTGGTGACCGGTTCGGTCAGCCCAGGCGCGGAACTTCTCGCCGATGGCAACATCCATGTGTACGGCGCCATGCGCGGCCGTGCCCTGGCCGGTATCAAAGGCAATACCAAGGCACGTATCTTCTGCCAGCAGATGACCGCGGAAATGGTGTCGATCGCTGGCCAGTACAAGGTTTGCGAGGACCTGCGCCGCGACCCGTTGTGGGGCTCCGGCGTGCAGGTCAGCCTGTCCGGTGACGTGTTGAACATCACCCGTCTTTAACGGATACTTGCCTACATTTTTAGAGCAACTTTTTCACTCGTTGCCGTTTTTGCATTTTGCTGGGACACAAGTCCCGTCTTTTTTTAGGGGTGAAACACCTTGGCCAAGATTCTCGTCGTTACTTCCGGCAAGGGGGGTGTGGGCAAGACCACCACCAGCGCCGCCATCGGCACCGGCCTCGCACTGCGCGGCCACAAGACAGTCATCGTCGACTTCGACGTGGGCCTGCGTAACCTCGACCTGATCATGGGCTGCGAACGCCGCGTGGTCTACGATTTCGTCAACGTCGTCAATGGCGAAGCCAATCTGCAGCAGGCCCTGATCAAGGACAAGCGCCTCGAGAACCTGTTCGTGTTGGCCGCCAGCCAGACCCGGGACAAGGACGCACTGACCCAGGAAGGCGTGGAAAAGGTGTTGATGGAGCTGAAAGAACAGTTCGATTACGTCATCTGCGACTCCCCGGCCGGTATCGAGAAAGGCGCACACCTGGCGATGTACTTCGCCGACGAAGCCATTGTCGTGACCAACCCAGAGGTTTCCTCGGTACGTGACTCCGACCGTATGCTGGGCATCCTGTCGAGCAAGTCGCGCCGCTCCGAAAACGGCGAGGAGCCGATCAAGGAGCACCTGCTGATCACCCGCTATCACCCCGAGCGTGTCGAAAAAGGCGAAATGCTCAGCATTGCCGACGTCGAAGAGATCCTGGCGATCAAGCTCAAGGGTGTGATCCCCGAGTCCCAGGCAGTGCTCAAGGCTTCCAACCAAGGTATCCCGGTCATCCTTGACGACCAGAGCGATGCTGGCCAGGCCTACAGCGACACCGTCGACCGCCTCCTGGGCAAAGAGAAACCCCTGCGTTTCATCGAAGTGCCGAAGCAAGGATTCTTCGCGCGCCTGTTTGGAGGCAAGTAAACCATGAACCTTTTTGACTTCTTTCGTGGCAGACAGAAACAGACCAGCGCGTCGGTAGCGAAAGAGCGTCTACAGATCATCGTGGCGCATGAGCGCGGCCAGCGCAGCGAGCCGGACTACCTGCCGGCGCTGCAGAAAGAACTGCTGGAAGTGATCCGCAAGTATGTGAACATTGGCAACGATGACGTGCATATCGAGTTGGAAAACCAAGGCAGTTGCTCGATTCTTGAGCTGAACATCACCTTGCCTGATCGCTGATCGGCCAAGCTGGCACTTTGGGGCTGCCTTGCAGCCCATCGCAGGCAAGCCAGCTCCTACAGGGTCGCGCTGTACCTGAAGGAGCTGGCTTGCCTGCGATGGGCCGCAAGGCGGCCCCAATGGTTTTCCCCGATTTAACCGAGATCACGCAATGCCGCTGTCCAACATTCAGATCCTGCACGAAGACGCCGCCATCCTGGTGATCAACAAACCGACCCTGCTGCTGTCGGTACCAGGCCGTGCCGACAACAACAAGGACTGCCTGATTACCCGCCTGCAGGAAAACGGCTACCCGGATGCGTTGATCGTGCACCGCCTGGACTGGGAAACCTCCGGCATCATCCTGCTGGCACGGGATGCCGACAGCCACCGCGAGCTGTCGCGCCAGTTCCACGACCGCGAAACCGAAAAAGCCTACACCGCACTGTGCTGGGGCCAGCCGACGCTGGACAGCGGCAGCATCGACCTGCCACTGCGCTACGACCCACCCACCAAGCCGCGCCACGTGGTGGACCATGAACAGGGTAAGCATGCCCTGACCTTCTGGCGCATCATCGAGCGTTGCGGCGACTACTGCCGGGTCGAGCTGACCCCCATCACCGGCCGTTCCCACCAGTTGCGTGTGCACATGCTGTCGATCGGGCACCCGCTGCTAGGTGACCGGCTGTACGCCAACCCTGAGGCCTTGGCGGCGCATGAGCGGTTGTGCCTGCATGCGGCAATGCTGAGTTTCACCCACCCGACTACCGGGGAGCGGTTGAAATTCGAGTGCCCCGCACCTTTTTAAGCTGCACGCCTCAAGCTACACGGCTGCAAGAAAAAGCCAGGGCAGATCGCGTTGGAGCTTGCTCCGCGAGCTGCTCTTGCTTGAAGCTTGCAGCTTGCAGCTTGAAGCTCGAATCTGGAGTGAGTTATGCGCGAAGCACTGAATACCGGCCTGATCGATTTCCTCAAGGCTTCCCCCACGCCCTTCCACGCCACCGCCAGCCTGGCCCAGCGCCTGGAGGCTGCCGGCTACCAGCGCCTGGACGAGCGTGACAGCTGGGCCACGGTGCCTGGCGGCCGCTACTACGTCACCCGCAACGACTCTTCGATCATCGCCATCAAGCTGGGCAAGCAAGCGCCGCTGCTGGGCGGTATCCGCATGGTCGGGGCGCACACCGACAGCCCGTGCCTGCGGGTCAAGCCGCAGCCAGAGCTGCAACGCCAGGGCTTCTTGCAACTGGGCGTGGAAGTGTACGGCGGCGCCCTGCTGGCGCCGTGGTTCGACCGTGACCTGTCACTGGCGGGCCGGGTCACCTTCCGCCGCGACGGCAAGGTCGAAAGCCAGCTGATCGACTTCAAGTTGCCGATCGCGATCATCCCTAACCTGGCGATCCACCTCAACCGCACCGCCAACGAAGGCTGGCAGATCAACCCGCAGAACGAACTGCCGCCGATCCTGGCCCAGGTCGCGGGTGACGAGCGTATCGACTTCCGTGCCCTGCTCACCGAGCAGTTGGCTCGCGAACATGAACTGAACGCCGACGTGGTGCTGGATTACGAACTGAGCTTCTACGACACCCAGGATGCCGCACTGATCGGCCTGAACGGCGACTTCATCGCTGGCGCTCGCCTGGATAACCTGCTGTCGTGCTACGCCGGCCTGCAGGCCCTGCTGGCGGCCGACAGCGATGAAACCTGCGTGCTGGTATGCAACGACCACGAAGAGGTCGGCAGCTGCTCGGCCTGCGGCGCCGACGGCCCGATGCTGGAGCAAACCCTGCAGCGCCTGCTGCCGGACGGCGACGCCTATGTGCGTACCGTTCAGCGCTCGCTGATGGTCTCGGCCGACAACGCCCATGGCGTGCACCCCAACTACGCCGACCGGCACGACGGCAACCACGGGCCCAAGCTCAATGCCGGGCCTGTGATCAAGGTCAACAACAACCAGCGCTACGCCACCAACAGCGAAACGGCTGGTTTCTTCCGCCACCTGTGCATGGCCGAAGAAGTGCCGGTGCAAAGCTTCGTGGTGCGCAGCGACATGGGTTGCGGCTCGACCATCGGCCCAATCACCGCCAGCCACCTCGGTGTACGCACGGTCGACATCGGCCTGCCGACCTTTGCCATGCACTCGATCCGCGAGCTGTGCGGCAGCCATGACCTGGCACACCTGGTGAAGGTGTTGACGGCGTTCTACCGCAGCCGCGAACTGCCCTGATCGACAGCAATGCCCGCCCCATCCGTGGAGCGGGCATTGCTGTGATGCATGTCATCCCGCTTCGCCAGCTAACCACTATGCTTAAAGCATCCACCTTCACCGTGCACAAGGATCGCTCACCATGTCCCCCTTCATCTCGCTGTTTATCCCGGTATTCCTGTTCCTGATGCTGCTGACGATCGGCTTCAGCATGCGCGAGCGCAATGTCGGCGTGCTGATGATGTGGATCGGCACCTTGGGCATATTCGGCCTCACCTGCTGGAAGATCCTGGAGAAACTCCCCACATAAACCTCTACACTCGGTCAATCGTTTGACCTGAGGTAGATTTCCCGGTGCCAGCCTTTCTGCGTTGCCTGATCCTGCTGCTTTTTCTGTTCATCGCCCCGGTACAGGCCGCAGGCCTGCCCGGCCTGCTTGGCTCCAGCACCCCCGCACAGCCAGAAGCCACCGAGCCTTTGGGCAAGTCGCTGGACGAGGTGATCAAGAACCTGGAAAACGACCAGCAACGCGCCAAGCTGCTGGCCGACCTGAAGAAGCTGCGCGACGCCACAAAACAATCTCAACCGACCGTGGAACAAGGCGTGCTGGGCCTGATCGGCGGCGCGCTGCATGACTTTGAACAGCAGTTCAGCGGCGATGCCAGCCCGTTTCATCGCTGGTCGCTGGAGATCGACCAGGCGCAGGCGGAGTTGGCTGAGCTGGTGGTACCGGTGCACCAGTGGCCGGCAATCCTCTTCGGTTTTGCCGCGATCTTCGCGGTCTGGAGCCTGCTGGCCTATGCCTTCAACTGGATCGGCCACCGCGTCCGGGTCCGCTTTGGCCTGACCGAGGAACTGCCGCAGCACCCCCGTACCTGGGACTTGGTGCGCTTCGCCTTGCGCAAGCTGGGGCCCTGGCTGGTAGCGCTGGTGTTCACGGTGTACCTGAGCTTTGCCCTGCCCTCCTCGCTCGGCAAGTCGATGGCCATGGTGCTGGCCTATGCGCTGGTGGTAGGCACCTGCTTCTCGGCCATCTGCGTGATCGCCTTCTCGCTGCTCGACGGCCCGCACCGCCACCGCGCCTTGCACATCCTGCGTCACCAAGCCTTCCGCCCCCTGTGGCTGATCGGCAGCTTCGCGGCCTTTGGCGAAGCGATGAGCGACCCACGCCTGACGGTCGCCCTAGGCACCCACCTCGCGCACGCCCTGGCCACCTTGGCCAATGTCGTCGCCGCGCTGTGCACCGGGTTGTTCATCCTGCGTTTCCGCCGCCCGATCGCCCACCTGATCCGCAACCAGCCGCTGTCTCGGCGCCTGACGCGGCGTACCCTGAGCGATACCATCGAGATTCTTGGCAGCTTCTGGTTCATTCCGGCGCTGATTCTGGTAGCGATCTCGCTGTTCGCCACCTTCGTTTCGGCCGGTGACACCAGTACCGCATTGCGCCAGTCGCTGATGTGCACGGTGCTGGTGGTGGTGTGCATGGTGCTCAATGGCCTGGTGCGCCGCCACGCCGCCAACCCCAAGCGCGCCAACAAGCGCCAGGCGGTGTACACCGAGCGCCTGCGCAACTTCGCTTACGTGCTGTTGCACCTGTTCATCTGGCTGGTGTTCATCGAGCTGGGCCTGCGCGTGTGGGGCCTGTCGATGATCAGCTTCGCCGAGGGTGACGGTCATGAAGTCAGCCTGCGCTTGCTGGGCCTGGCCGGCACGCTGATTGTCGCCTGGCTGGTGTGGATCCTGGCCGACACTGCCGTGCACCACGCGCTGGTGCGTTCGCGCCGAGGCCTGGCCAATGCCCGGGCGCAAACCATGATGCCGCTGATCCGCAACGTGATGTTCGTGGTGATCTTCATCATCGCGGTGATTGTCGCCCTGGCCAACATGGGCATGAACGTCACCCCGCTGCTGGCCGGTGCCGGTGTGATCGGCCTGGCCATCGGCTTTGGCGCCCAATCGCTGGTGGCCGACCTGATCACCGGTCTGTTCATCATCATCGAAGACTCGCTGGCCATCGACGACTATGTCGACGTCGGCGGCCACCTGGGCACCGTAGAGGGCCTGACCATCCGCACCGTGCGCCTGCGCGACATCGACGGCATCGTGCACACCATCCCGTTCAGCGAGATCAAAAGCATCAAGAACTACTCCCGCGAATTTGGTTATGCGATCTTCCGCGTGGCGATTCCACACAGCATGAACATCGACCAGGCCATCACACTGATCCGCGAAGTGGGGCAGAAGATGCGCAACGACCCGCTGATGCGCCGCAATATCTGGTCGCCGCTGGAGCTGCAGGGGGTGGAAAGCTTCGAGTCGGGCTCGGCAGTGCTGCGGGCGCGCTTCAAGACCGCACCGATCAAGCAGTGGGAGGTGTCGCGGGCATTCAACCTGGCGTTGAAACGCCAGCTGGATGAGGCAGGGTTGGACCTGGCGACACCACGCCTGTCGGTGCAGGTGGTGACGGCAGGCGGGGGTGGCCTCTCAGACACTGCGGGCGCTTCCAGCTAGGGGCCGCTTTTAGTCCAAGTGATTTGCAGGGCAAGTCGCTCCTGGAGCGATTGCCCAGCCCTACCCTGCCTGTGCGCGGATGCGAATCGCATCATGGCGCCAATACTCCAGGTCACAGTCGATCAGGTGCCCATGCTGGTCACTGTTGACCCGGGTGATATGCAACCCCGGGCTGCCCGTGGACACCTTCAGTGCCGCTGCCGCCTCCACCGGCAATGCCGTCGGCAGGATCTCGAAACGCACCTGCCCATAGCGGATGCCATACACCCGCCCGTAAATCTCCGTGAGCGATTGCGCCAGGTTCTGCTCGAGGATAGCAGGGAAGTACGTCGGGTTGAGGTAATGCTCGGCGTACAGCACCGCACGCCCATCGATACGCCGCAACCGACAGATCCGCACCACACTGGACAGCGCTGGCAAGCGCAGGCGCGCACAGATGGCCGCCGAAGCCGGTTGCAGCCGGGCCGACAGCAGCTCGGTGCTTGCCTCCCGCCCCTGGTCCCGCACCATTGCATGAAAATGGCTACGCTCGATCAGGTCGTAGGTCAGCCGCTCTGGCGCAACGAACCAGCCGCGCCGCTCTTCACGGTAGATCAACCCGTGTGCCTCCAGTTGCGCCAGCGCCTCACGCAGGGTAATGCGGGTGGTGTCGAACACTTCGCTGAGCTTGCGTTCGGCCGGCAGCTTGCCGCCCGGCGCCAGCAGGCCGTGCTCGATCTGCTCCTGCAAGGCATGGCAGATGGCTGTTACCGCACGCGGTGGCGTTGACTGCATCAAAGGTTACCTATCTGGACTAGTCCAGCCCCAAAACAGGGCAGTTGGAGAATAGTGCAAGCCTAGGCAGGGCTTATGAACATCCTGTGACAAAGGCTGCGCCCCCCATTGCCCGAGCATTGCGAGATTCGGGCCAAGCCCTGTAAATCGCGGGCTGCGATCTGGGCTACGCTGTATTTTCAGCAAACCTTGCCACCTGTTTGAGGGCATCCCGTACATCAAATTGTCACGCAAGCGGCCTACCTTGGCTCAAGGTTTGCTGACCTAGACCAAAGGGTTCACAAGCAAAGGTTTCATTCATAACAACGATCGCTAAAGGCACCCACCCAAGGAGCTTCGGATGAAAAAGTTCTTCATGGCCTCACTGCTCGGCTCGGCCATCGCATTGTGTACCTCGGCCATGGCGGCCGGCACCGACCTCAAGGCCCTGGAAGACGCCGCCCGCAAGGAAGGCACCGTCAACAGCGTGGGCATGCCCGATGCCTGGGCCAACTGGAAAGGCACCTGGGAAGACCTGGCCAACAAGTACGGCCTCAAGCACAGCGACACCGACATGAGCTCGGCCCAGGAAATCGCCAAGTTCGACGCCGAGAAGGACAATGCCAGCGCCGACATCGGCGACGTGGGCGCAGCCTTCGGCCCGATTGCCGTGGCCAAGGACGTGAGCCAGCCATACAAGCCCAGCACCTGGGACCAGGTGCCCGACTGGGCAAAGGACAAGGACGGCCACTGGGCACTGGCCTATACCGGCACCATCGCCTTCATCATCAACAAGGACCTGGTGAAGGAAGAGGAACGCCCTAAAACCTGGCACGACCTGGAAAAAGGCAAGTACAAGGTCGCCATCGGTGACGTCGGCACCGCCGCCCAAGCTGCCAACGGCGTACTGGCTGCGGCCATCGCCTACAAGGGTGACGAGAGCAACGTCGCGCCGGGCCTGCAGCTGTTCACCAAGCTGGCCCAGCAAAAACGCCTGTCGCTGGCCAACCCGACCATCCAGACCCTGGAAAAAGGCGAAGTGGAAGTCGGCGTGGTGTGGGACTTCAATGGCCTGAGCTACCGTGATCAGATCGACCCCAAGCGCTTCGAAGTGCTGATCCCTTCGGACGGATCGATCACCTCGGGCTACACCACCATCATCAACAAATACGCCAAGCACCCGAACGCGGCCAAGCTGGCACGTGAATACATCTTCAGCGACGCCGGGCAGATCAACCTGGCCAAGGGGCATGCCCGGCCGATCCGCGCCGAGCACCTGAAACTGCCGGCCGACGTGCAGGCCAAGCTGCTGCCCAACGCGCAATACGGTGCTGCGCAGCCGATCAAGAATGCCGAAGTGTGGGAAGCGACCTCGAAGAAGCTGCCGCAGATGTGGCAGGAGCAAGTGATCATCGAGATGGAGTGACAGCGAGGGCAAGCCCTCGTTCGCGGGGCAAGCCCGCTCCCACAGGTACAGCACAGCTGTGGAGAACCAATGGGAGCGGGCTTGACCCGCGAACGGCCGCACAGCGGCCGATCTTGAAAACCTGCGGAGCTTCGAATGAACCACAATGTCATCCTGGTCCTGCTCGACGGCCTCAACTACCAGGTGGCCCACCACGCCATGGGTCACCTGCACGCCTACGTCGAAGCCGACCGCGCCGCGCTGTACCGCGTGGAATGCGAGTTACCTTCCCTGTCGCGCCCGTTGTACGAGTGCATCCTGACCGGCGTACCGCCGATCGACAGCGGCATCGTGCACAACAACGTCAACCGCCTGTCCAACCAGCGCAGCGTGTTCCACTACGCCCGCGAAGCCAACCTGGGCACAGCTGCGGCGGCCTATCACTGGGTAAGCGAACTGTACAACCGCTCACCCTTCGACCCGCTGCGTGACCGCCATACCCACGCACCGAAGCTGCCAATCCAGCACGGCCTGTTCTACTGGGCTGACCATTACCCCGACTCGCACCTGCTGGCTGATGCCGAATACCTGCGCCGGCGCCATGCCCCGAACTTCCTGCTGGTGCACCCGATGAACATCGACGACGCCGGCCACCGTCATGGCCTGGACAGCAGCCAGTACCGCAACGCCGCACGCAGCGCCGACATTCTTCTGGCCGACTATCTGCCACGCTGGCTCGAAGAGGGCTACCAGGTGCTGGTCACCGCCGACCACGGTATGAACAACGACCGTTCGCACAATGGCCTGCTGGCCGAAGAACGCGAGGTGCCGTTGTTCGTGTTCGGCGATGCTTTCAGCCTCGACCCGGCGGCCAAGCCGTTGCAGACCGAACTGTGCGGCACCCTCTGCGAGCTGTTGGGCGCTCCCCATGACAAGACCGTCTGCCGGGAGCTGCTCAAGTGAAGTCCAGCTCCCGTGGCCGTTACCTCGCCCTGCTCTGCCTGCTGCCGTTCACCGTGTTCTTCATCATTTTCCAGATCGCCCCGCTGGCCTGGGTGGCGATCAACAGTGTGCAATCAGAGGCTGGCTGGGGTGTTGAAAACTTCAGTAAGGTGTTTGCCTCCAAGTTCTACCTGCAGGCGCTGCAACGCAGCCTGGAGATCAGCTTCTGGTCGAGCCTGTTCGGCATCGTCATCGCCACGCTGGGTGCCTATTCGCTGCGCCAGGTCGATTCACGGTTGCGCGACTTCGTCAGCGCCTTCGCCAACATGACCAGTAATTTCACCGGTGTGCCGCTGGCCTTCGCCTTCATCATCCTGCTCGGTTTCAATGGGGCACTGACCCTGCTGCTCAAACAGATCGGCCTGCTGGAAGACTTCAGCATCTATTCCAAGCCCGGCTTGATCCTGGTCTACACCTACTTCCAGATCCCCCTGGGCGTACTGCTGCTTTACCCGGCATTCGACGCCTTGCGCGAAGACTGGCGTGAATCGGCCGCGCTGCTGGGCGCCAGCCACTGGCAGTACTGGCGGCACATTGGCCTGCCGGTATTGACCCCCGCGCTGCTGGGCACGTTCGTGATCCTGCTGGCCAACGCCCTGGGCGCCTACGCCACGGTGTATGCGCTGACCACCGGCAACTTCAACGTGTTGACGATCCGCATCGCTGGCCTGGTGGCCGGGGACATCAGCCTCGACCCGAACCTGGCCAGCGCCCTGGCCATGGTGCTGGTGGGGTTGATGACGCTGGTCACAGTGGCCCATCAATGGCTGCTGAAAAGGAGCTACCATGCCCGCTAAGCCCTTGACCAAGCCGAACCCCAGCAGCCTGTATCACCGGCTGGTGGTGTACTTGCTGTTCCTGATCCTGCTGCTGCCGCTGGCGGGCACCCTGCTCTACTCGCTGGCCACCAATTGGTCCGCCAGCCTGCTGCCCAGTGGGCTGACCCTGAAATGGTACGTGGCATTGTGGAGTGAACCGCGCTTTCTCGCCGCCTTCGGCCAATCGCTGCTGGTGTGCGTGGGTGCGCTGATGCTGTCGGTGGTGCTGATCCTGCCGCTGCTGTTCGTGGTGCACTACCACTTTCCCAAGCTCGACGCCTTGATGAACGTCCTCATCCTGCTGCCGTTCGCGGTGCCGCCGGTGGTGTCCTCGGTAGGTCTGTTGCAGCTGTACGGCAGTGGTCCGATGGCCATGGTCGGCACTCCGTGGATCCTGATCGGCTGCTACTTCACCATCGCCTTGCCCTTCATGTACCGGGCGATCACCAACAACCTGCAGGCCATCAACCTGCGCGATCTGATGGACGCCGCCCAGTTGCTTGGTGCCAGCACCTGGCAAGCCGCGTTCCTGGTCGTGCTGCCTAACCTGCGCAAAGGCCTGATGGTAGCGCTGCTGCTGTCGTTCTCGTTCCTGTTCGGTGAGTTCGTGTTTGCCAACCTGCTGGTCGGTACTCGCTACGAGACCCTGCAGGTGTACCTGAACAACATGCGCAACAGCAGCGGCCACTTCAACAGCGCGCTGGTGATCTCGTACTTCGCCTTCGTGCTGGTGCTGACCTGGGTTGCCAACCGCCTGAACAAGGATAAAACCTGACATGAGCTTCGTCAGCGTACAGAAACTGCACAAAAGCTATGCCGGCACCCCGGTGTTCGAAAACATCGATTGCCAGATCGAACGCGGCGAGTTCGTCACCCTGCTTGGGCCCTCCGGCTGCGGCAAGTCCACCCTGCTGCGTTGCATCGCCGGCCTGACGCCGGTAGACGGCGGGCAGATCCTGCTCGACGGCCACGACATCGTCCCGCTGAGCCCGCAAAAGCGTGGCATCGGCATGGTGTTTCAGAGCTACGCGCTGTTCCCCAACATGACCGTGGAGCAGAACGTCGCCTTCGGCCTGCGCATGCAGAAGATCAAGGCCGACGAGAGCCAGGTGCGGGTGCGCGAAGCCCTGGACCTGGTAGAACTGGGCAGCTTTGCCGGGCGCTACCCGCACCAGTTGTCGGGGGGCCAATGCCAGCGCGTGGCCTTGGCCCGCTCGCTGGTCACCCGCCCACGCCTGCTGCTGCTCGACGAGCCGCTGTCGGCACTGGATGCGCGTATCCGCAAGCACCTGCGCGAGCAGATTCGCGCCATCCAGCGTGAGCTGGGGCTGACCACGATCTTCGTCACCCACGACCAGGAAGAAGCGCTGACCATGTCAGACCGCATCTTCCTGATGAACCAGGGGCGCATCGTTCAGAGTGGCGATGCCGAGACCCTCTACACCGCGCCCGTCGACCTGTTCGCCGCAGGCTTCATCGGCAACTACAACGTGCTCGATGCAGACAGCGCCAGCCGCTTGCTGCAGCGCCCGGTCGCCAGCCGCCTGGCCATCCGTCCTGAGTCGATCACCCTGGGCCTGAACGGTGAACTGGAGGGTGAGGTACGCAGTCACAGCCTGCTCGGCAACGTGATCCGCTACCGGGTGCGGGTGCGAGAGGTAGAGCTGGTGGTCGATGTGCTCAACCGCTCACCGGCCGACCTGCACCCCGACGGGCAGCGGGTATCCTTGTCGATCGACCCCACGGCGCTACGGGAAGTGGCCTAAGGAGATTCAATACATGGCACTGGCAATATTCGATCTGGACGAAACCTTGATCCACGGTGACTGCGCGTCGCTGTGGAGCGAGCAGATGGCACGGCTGGGCTGGGTCGACGGCAAGGAGTTCCTGCGCCGTGACCATGAACTGATGGAGGCCTACGGCAAGGGCCACCTGCAGATGGAGGACTACATGGCCTTCAGCCTGGAGCCGATTGCCGGCCGCACTCTGGAAGAGGTCGAGCACCTGGTGGAGCCCTGGGTCGAGGAAGTGATCGAGCCGATCATCTACGGCGATGCTTGCCGCTGCATCGCTGAACACCGCCAGCGTGGCGACCGCATTCTGATCATCTCAGCCTCGGGGACGCACCTGGTTGGGCCAATTGCCGCACGGCTGGGCGTGGACGAGTACCTGGCGATCGAGCTGGAAGCGGTGAATGGGGTATATACGGGCAAGACCCATGGCGTGCTGACTTACCGTGAGGGCAAGATTACCCGGCTGCTGGAATGGTTGGACCAGGAGCAGGAAAACCTGGAAGGGGCCAGTTTCTATTCCGACTCGAGGAATGACCTGCCGTTGTTGTTGAAAGTGGATTACCCCCATGTGGTGAACCCGGATGCTGTGCTGCGCGAACACGCCCAGACCAATGGCTGGCCGATTCTGAGCTGGTCCTAGCCTTTGCCAGGGTTTTCGTTCCGGCCGCTTCGCAGGTTGACTGCGAAGCGGCCGGCCCTGATTACACCAGGCTCGGATCTATCACCATCACCAGCTTGCCAGACACCTGATTGCTCTCAAGCTCGGCATACGCCGCCTGGGCAAACTCTACCGGGTAGGTATCCACCAGCTGTGGCGACAAGCGCCCTTCGGTAAACAACGGCCACACCTGCTGCTGCAGCTCGCGCAGCAGTTCGGCCTTGAACCCATCGTCGCGGTTGCGCAATGTGGAGCCGGTGATGCCCAGGCGCTTGCCCAGTACCTGAGCCAGGTCCAGCTCGACCTGGCGCCCGCCCATCAGGCCAATGATCACCCAACGCCCATCGCGTGCCAGCAGCTTGAGGTTCAATTGCCCGTAACTCGCCCCCACTGGATCGAGAATCACGTCGAACGGCCCGTGCCCCTCGAGATCATCGAGGTTCTCGTTACGCACCACACCCCCGGCCGCACCCAGGGCCTGGCAGTATGCAAGGCGGTCCTGAGAGCCAACGCTCACATACACCGGGCTGCCAAACGCCTTGCACAGCTGGATCGCCGCCGAGCCCACGCCGCTGGCCCCCGCGTGCACCAGCACTTTCTCGCCCGCCTTGACTGCGCCCAACTGGAAAATGTTCAACCACGCCGTGGCGTACACCTCGGGCAGCGCTGCCGCCTCGTGCAGGCTCAAGCCTTCTGGCACCGGCAGCACATGGCGGGCGTCCACCACGACTTCTTCGGCCATGGCGCCGCTGGCCAGCAGCGCGCATACCCGATCGCCTACCCGCCAGTCAGCGCCCGCCCCCACTTCTTCGATCACCCCAGCGCATTCCAGGCCCATGTATGGGCTGGCCCCTGGCGGTGGCGGGTACAGGCCCTTCATCTGCAACAAGTCAGCGCGGTTCAGCCCGGCAGCCGCCACGCGAATACGTACTTGGCCGGCGTCACAGGCCGGGCGTTCGGCCTCGACCCACTCCACATGTCCGTCAACGCCTTGCAATGCCTTCACAGTGCCTCCATAGTTGAATCATGACTGAGCCTGGGGAACGCTTACCCCAGGCTTTTTGCAGTATTTGTCCGGCTCAATGGAACCGGCAACGGAAAAGACGGCCTACTATGCGTGATCAATTGCCTCCACGTCGAATCAGCATGAAGCATTTCCTACCAAGCACCGCCCTGGCCCTGATGATTGGCCTGGGCAGCCTCACGCTCGGCGGCAATGCGGCGGCCGCCAACAAGTGGGACAGCCTGCAGCCGGACCGTGACGAAATCGTCGCCAGCCTCAACGTGGTGGAGCTATTAAAGCGCCACCACTACAGTAAACCGCCGCTCGATGACGCCCGCTCGGTCATCATCTACGACAGCTACATCAAGTTGCTGGATCCGGCGCGCAGCTATTTCACCGCCGCCGATATCGCCGAATTCGACAAGTGGAAGACGCAGTTCGACGACTTCCTCAAAAGCGGTAACCTGGACCCCGGCTTCACCATCTACAAGCGCTACCTCGACCGCGTCAAGCAACGCCTGGACTTCGCCCTGGCCGAGCTGAACAAGGGCGTGGACAAGATGGACTTCACCACCAAGGAAACCTTGCTGATCGACCGCAAGGATGCCCCGTGGATGAAGAACCAGGCCGAGCTGGACGACCTGTGGCGCAAGCGCGTCAAGGACGAAGTACTGCGCCAGAAGATCGCCGGCAAAGAGCCCAAGCAGATCCAGGAAACCCTGACCAAGCGCTACAAGAATCAACTGGCGCGCCTGGACCAGACCCGTGCCGAGGACATCTTCCAGGCCTACATCAACACCTTTGCCCAGTCCTACGACCCGCACACCAACTACCTGTCGCCGGACAATGCCGAGAACTTCGACATCAACATGAGCCTGTCGCTCGAAGGCATCGGCGCTGTGCTGCAAAGCGACAACGACCAGGTCAAGATCGTGCGCTTGGTGCCTGCCGGGCCTGCGGCCAAGACCAAACAGGTCGCACCGGCCGACAAGATCATCGGCGTTGCCCAGGGCAACAAGGAAATGGTCGACGTGGTCGGCTGGCGCCTGGACGAAGTGGTCAAACTGATCCGCGGCCCGAAAGGCTCGGTGGTGCGCCTTGAAGTCATCCCGGCCAGCAATGCGCCGAGCGACCAGACCAGCAAGATCGTGTCGATTACCCGTGAAGCGGTGAAACTTGAAGAGCAGGCAGCGAAGAAGTCGGTGCTCAAGCTCAAGCAGGATGGCCGTGATTACAAGCTGGGCATCATCGAAATCCCGGCCTTCTACCTGGACTTCAAGGCCTACCGTGCCGGGGATCCGGATTACAAGAGCACCACGCGCGACGTCAAGAAGCTGCTGACTGAGCTGCAAAAGGAAAAAGTCGACGGCGTGGTCATCGACCTGCGCAACAACGGCGGCGGCTCCTTGCAGGAAGCCACCGAGCTGACCAGCCTGTTCATCGAGAAAGGCCCGACCGTACTGGTACGCAACAGCGACGGCCGCGTGGATGTGCTGGAAGACGAAAACCCTGGCGCCTTCTACAAAGGCCCGCTGGCACTGCTGGTCAACCGCCTCTCGGCTTCGGCCTCGGAGATCTTCGCCGGCGCCATGCAGGACTACCACCGCGCGCTGATCATCGGTGGCCAGACCTTCGGCAAAGGCACCGTGCAGACCATCCAACCGCTTAACCATGGTGAGCTGAAGCTGACCCTGGCCAAGTTCTACCGGGTTTCCGGCCAAAGCACTCAACACCAAGGCGTGTTGCCGGATATCGACTACCCGTCGATCATCGACACCAAGGAAATCGGCGAGAGTGCCCTGCCCGAGGCCATGCCATGGGACACCATCCGCCCGGCGATCAAACCGGCAAGCGACCCGTTCAAGCCGTTCCTGGCCCAGCTCAAGGCACAGCATGAAGCGCGCAGCGACAAGGATGCGGAATTCACCTACATCCGCGACCGCCTCGCCCTGACCCAGAAGCTCATGAACGAGAAAACTGTCAGCCTCAACGAGCAGGACCGTCGTGCGCGCCACGATGAAATCGAGGCCAAGCAGCTGGCGCTGGAAAACACCCGCCGCAAGGCCAAGGGTGAAGAGCCGCTCAAAGAGCTGAAGAAAGAGGATGAGGACGCGCTGCCGGCCGAGGACGAAAACACCAAGCCGGAGGACGACGCCTACCTCTCCGAAACCGGTCGCATCCTGATCGACTACCTGAGTGCCAGCACCAAGGTAGCCAAGCAGTAACCGCGTCACGGACGTGAAGCAAAAGGGCCGGGCATCTCAATGCCCGGCCCTTTCGTTTTCAAGCCCGCTGAGAACCGATCAGGCGATCTCGGGATAGCTGTATTCGAACACCCGCACCACCTCCGAGGCATGCCATGAGGCTGCTTCCATGCCATCGGCCGGCCCTGTAAAGCGCCCCAGGCGCTCTACGCACTCGAAAAAGCCGGTGCGCGGCAGGCGGCTGGCGCCTTGGCTGATCACCAACGAGCTACGCAGGGGCTGCTCGGCACGGGCATCCAGTACTGCCAGGTACTCCAGAGCGGCCGTGAGTGTCTGCATCGCTGGACAGGGCAATTGCAAGCGCTCGATCAGCGCGCGGTAAGTCAGCAAGTGCCGTTGACGGCGGGCCAGATCAAGCTCGTCCAGCAGGCTTTGCCAATGCTGACGACTGATCCTGACCTGGCTCATGACGGCTCGCTCCAACCCGCGACGCCCAGGTGCCAGGCCAGGGCACGGCGGATTGCCGCATCCGGCTGGCGCTCACCTGACTCGATCATGCTCAGGTACGCCGGGCTTACGCCGACATTACGCGCCAGCTGCTCTGGAGCGATACCTTTGGCCTGACGCAACTGCGACACCTGGCTGAAGGCCGGCAAAGGTGCACTTGACGCATTGCCCTCGCTGGTTTCGGCAAGCACCTCGGCAGGGGCTTGCCCTGCGGCCCTAAGCAGCGCTTGGTATTGCTCCCAGGGAACGACGGCGTACTCGGGCTGACCGTCCCGGCTAATGACCTGAATACCCATTACAACCCCCTTACGTAGGATTACGGCATGTAATCCGTAGGCATAATCCTTATGCCAATTATATTACCAAGTGCGGGAGTGTGTGGGGACCTGCTTGCCTTCAGTGCGATTTACGCTCCAGGCGCAGCGCTTCAGGGGTATCGGGCAGGCGTTCGACCACACGCAGGCGCTCGGGTGTCTGGCTGTCGCGCCAAGCCTTGAAGCGCGCCAATTCATCGGCGACGGTCTTGAGCACCCAGCCCAGCACGGCGATGTCATCAAGGAAGCCGACGCCGAGGATCCAGTCGGGTATGGCGTCGATGGGGCTGACGAAGTACAGCAGACCGGCGACGATCGTTACCAGGGCCTTGGGGCTGATCGCTCGGTACTCGCCACGCCACCAGGCCAGGCACAACGACTGCATCAGCTTGACGTCTTCGCGCAATTGGCCAAGGCGCGGGCCCTTGCGCGCCACGGCAAACAGCAAGGCCGGCAACCGGCCGCGGCTGAGCAGGCGCTCAGCCAAAGGCAGGAAGCGTGCGAAATTCCAAGGTGCGCTCATGGACCCTCCAGCAGGGAATAGGTTATCCACATTTATTGTGGATAACCTTGTGAACAGGGTGAAGTTTCTGACGGCAGGCGCCCACAAGGCAAGGGCCCCGGTCAGATCGGGCGTTTTTTACACAGTCGTTGCAGTTGCGCAAACAATTAGCGTCACACGCACTGTGCTTCTTCACGCTGCCTCTTCTCGGACAGTGACCAGGCTGCGAGGTTCGCCCAGCGTGGTCCAGATATGACAACGCCCCGACGAGGCGGGGCGTTGTACGCGGTGCAGCCAGTATTACTTGGCGGGTGCTTCAGCCGGAGCTTCGCCTTCCGGCGCATCACCCTGCAGTTGGGCCGGGTCCTTGATGGCGATCAGTTCCAGATCGAACACCAGGACCGAGTTGGCCGGAATGAGCGGGCTCGGGCTTTGCGCACCGTAAGCCAGCTCAGCTGGGATGAACAGCTTGTACTTCTCGCCAACGTGCATCAGTTGCAGGCCTTCGACCCAACCTGGGATCACACCGCTGACTGGCAGGTCGATCGGGCTGCCGCGTTCGACGGAGCTGTCGAACACCTTGCCATCGATCAGCTTGCCTTCGTAGTGAACAGTGACCACGTCGGTCGGCTTGGGCTGCGGGCCGTCGGCCTTCTTGACCACTTCGTACTGCAGGCCCGAAGCGGTGGTGACAACGCCTGGCTTCTTGGCGTTTTCTTCAAGGAATTTCTTGCCGGCGGAGGCGGCTTCTTCGCTGGCCTTGGCCAGGCGCTCCTCGGCACGTTTTTGCAACGAGGTGAAAGCTTCTACCAGCTCTTCGTCCTTGATGCGCTGCTCTTTCTTGCCAACGGCATCTTCGATGCCCAGGGCCACGGCCTTGGAATCAAGGTCTTCCATGCCTTCCTGAGCCAGGCTCTTGCCCATGTTCAGGCCGATACCGTAGGAGGCTTTCTGTGCCGGAGTCTTCAGCTCGGGGGTGCTGGCTTGTTGGTCGCAGCCAGCCAATACCAGGCCTACCAGGGCAACCGCAGCCGCCAGACGATGCTGTTTCATGCTATTTCCTTGTTCATGCGCCATAAGGGCAATCAGGGTAAAGCCGCGAGCTTAGCAGGCGGCCATGACCAATGGCTACCGGCATAGGAGCGGGTTTTAGTAAGGAAGTTCAGTAGTTAAACGCTTATTCATCCAAGCGTTTGCAGCCAGTGGCCAGTATTGACCTGTTGTGCCGTTTTTGCCCGGTTACTGCGGGGGTTTATTTCACCGGATGTTGAAATACCTGCGCTCAGGGGTACTTGCCCTCGCGGTACTCCCCTGCCACCTCGCGCAGCACTTCGCACACCCACTGCCCCGGCAGGCTCTGCGGCAAGGCGGCATTGCGGCATATGCCAACCGAGCCGCCCGGCTCGCGCATGCCCAGGTCAAGCTCCACCAGCTCGCCACGGCGCAGGTCGAGCAGCACCGCATCGCGCGGCGCCACCCACAGTGCATCGCTGCCCAGCAGGTAGCGCCGGCTCAGGGCCAGCGACAGCGTCTCCAGACGCTGCGCCGGCATCTGGATGGCGCATTGCACAAACAGGCTGTCGGCATGCTGGCGGATGGTGGTGCCTGCGGGCGGCAACACCAACGGGTAACGCCCCACCAAGGCGCGCTCGACCGGCGTGGCGGCCAGCAGCGGGTGACCCGGGCGCACTACCAGGCTCATCGACTCGCTGTACAGGTGCTCGAACGAAAGGCCCTGGATCTGCGGGCTGTCGGTCATGCGCCCGACCACCAGTTCCAGTTCGCCCAGGCGTAGCTGGCCGAGCAGCTGCGCGCTCACCCCGGTGGCCACACTGAGCACCAGCGCTTCATGGCGCTGGTGCAGGCGGCACAGTACCTCGGGCATGAGCAGGCCCTCTACCGTCGACAGCACGCCGATACGCACCTGTGACGGCGCCCGCGCTTCGCCGCGCAAGCTGCTGACGCCGTCGCGCAGGGCCTGCACGCTGGGCCCGGCGTAACGCATGAAGCGCGTCCCGGCCGGGGTCAGCTCGACGCCCTGGCGACTGCGCGCGAACAGGCGTGCTTCCAGCAGGTCTTCGAGTTCCTTGAGGGTCTTGGAAATGGCCGGCTGGCTGATGGCGAGCACGTCGGCAGCCCTGGCCAGGCTGCCCTGCCGGGCGATCTCCAGGAAGCACAGCAGGTGACGGTACTTGATGCGGGTGTCGAGATTCATGCCGCAAGCTTACCGCATCGCCGCCTGCGGCGTATCCGGGTCATGCCGCCATAGTTTCACTCGTCAACCCATGATTTGAACACTCACGCACCTGTCATTTCTGCCAGTAGCAGATCCTGGCAGCATGGGGCTGAATAGGCCTTCCGATCTCTACTACACCGGGAGCTCAAAGCCATGACCCGACTCAGGAAGCCTGTACGCTCGCCCCACCCCGTCCGCCCTTTCTGCGAGGCCGCTGCGCAACAGCCTGTGGCCCCCATCGATTTCAGCTATGGCCAGAAAGGCCATGGCCACTTCACAGACAACCGCGAGGGTAACCGGGGGTCTGCGACCAGCGTGCTCAAGAGCAAAGTACGGCCGGGGCGATTCTACGTAACTGGCTATCAGGCCGATTCCGATGGTCAACACCAGGTCTTCATTGTCTGCCTGGACGAGAATGGCAAGCCAGACACCACGTTCAACGGCAGTGGTATGGTCGATTTCACCAAGCTGTCCACGGGGAACTATCTGAAAGCCGATGCGGTAGCAGAGGACGAGTCGGGCAATCTGCTGGTGAGCGTGTCGGTTATCCAAGAATCAACCACCCATCTATGGAAGCTGGGTGCCAAAGGCGAAGTCGATCCGAATTTCGGCCAAGGTAAGGGTTATGTCGACACGCGTGATTTGTTCGGTGTGGATCTTGTGCTGCAGAAACTGGCCTGTCACCGAGAAGGTACAGTTGCAACGGCTCTGCGCCGCGAAGAAGGTTTATTCATGGCGGTGGTTGTGGCCCTGAAGGCCGATGGTGGCAGGGACAGCGGCTTCGGTGAAGAGGGGTTGCTAGCCATGAGTAACCTGATTCCCGAAAGTCCGGTGCACATCCTTGACGGCATTGCCGTCATCGCCTCAAAAACCGGAGTACAGCGAATAGTCATCTCCACTTATGTGAGTCTTAATGGGGACGATCATGCCGTAACCAGTAGCCTGTCACTGCGAGGAAGTCTCGACGAGACATTCGGCGATAAAGGCCATCACTGGTCGGAGGTAGGCATTATCAACAATGGTTTTACGGTAGAAGATAGCAGCGAGCGCATCACTTTATACGGCCAGTACTACTCGATTGACGACGACAACAGCCCACCGACCCTCTACCGGCTGGATTATCAAGGCAAACCTGCAGCCGAGTTCAACAATGGCCAGGTGGTACGTTTCGACATTGACGGCGCGTGGGATCACATCGCTGAAGCCGACGGTAGCCTGATCGGATACGGTTCGTTCTATTACTTCGTCATGGCAGTGCGCTACACCTCGAGCGGCCAACTCGACACCCGCTTTGTCCCCCCCCATGGCTACGGTCAGTTTGGCGCGATCTCGCCGCAGTATGGGTTCTATTCCGATACCTACTCGATGATCATCGATACCGAAAAACAGCGCATGCTGGTGAGCGGAGAAGACGCGCAGCCGAGCTATCAGCTCCCCTGCCTGATCGCCGTTTCCTTGAAACAGGCCCAGTAGTACGCCGCTGCAGCAGAGGCAAGTTCAAAGCCTCTTTGTGGGTAAACCCGCTCCCGCAAGAGCGGGTTTACCCACAAAAGGGCCGGCACTGGCAACACAGGAAAATCAGGCTATAGCCAACTCGACAGCACCATCGTTCAACCGCACCGGCCACACCCGCAACCTCTGCCCGCCATCCTCCAGGCACTCCCCGGTCTGCAGGCTGAAATGCTGCTTGTACAACGGCGCCGCCACCACCAGTTCGCCCTGCACAGTGCCCACCAGCCCGCGGCCGATGATGTTGGCACCGGAACGCGGGTCACGGTTGTCCACCGCGTACAGCGGCTGCGCCTGCCCCGGCAGGTAGAACAACGCCACCTGCGCCCCATCGAGCCATACCACCACCCCAGAATCGGCGACCAGGTCGTCGGCCTGGCAGACCGCCTGCCAGTTCACCTGCGTTGTCACAGCAGCATTGAGCAGAGCCATCAGACAGCCTCCTCGACGGTTGGAATAAGGTGCAGGGGTGCAGCGGGGCGACGCTGCTGGCGCTCACGGATGAAATGCACATCCGGGTCGGCCCGCTGGTCGTTGACGAAGGTACGGAAGCGCTTGAGCTTTTCCGGGTCGCTGAGGGCGTTGGCCCACTCGCATTCATACTGATCGACCACGTGCTGCATTTGCGCCTCCAGCTCGGCGGCCAGGCCCAGGCTGTCGTCGAGGATCACCTGTTTGAGGTAGTCCAGGCCGCCTTCCAGGCTTTCACGCCACACCGAGGTACGTTGCAACTTGTCGGCGGTGCGGATGTAGAACATCAGCACGCGGTCGATCAGGCGCACCAGGTTTTCATCGTCCAGGTCGGTGGCAAACAGCTCGGCATGCCGTGGGCGCATGCCGCCGTTGCCGCACACGTACAAGTTCCAGCCCTTGTCGGTGGCGATCACGCCGATGTCCTTGCTCTGCGCCTCGGCGCATTCGCGGGTACAACCAGACACCGCGAACTTGAGCTTGTGCGGGCTGCGCAGGCCCTTGTAGCGGTCCTCCAGGCGCAGCGCCATGGCGACGCTGTCCTGTACGCCATACCGGCACCAGGTGCTGCCCACGCACGATTTCACCGTGCGGGTGGACTTGCCATAGGCATGGCCAGTCTCGAAGCCTGCCTCGATCAACTCGCCCCAGATCAGCGGCAGCTCATGCAACTGGGCGCCGAACAGGTCAATGCGCTGGCCGCCGGTGATCTTGGTATAGAGGTCGTATTTTTTCGCCACCTGGCCGATCACGATCAGTTTGTCAGGGGTGATTTCCCCACCGGGGATGCGTGGTACCACCGAGTACGTGCCGTTCTTCTGCATGTTGGCCATGAAGGTATCGTTGGTGTCCTGCAGCGGCACCAGGGCGGGGTCCATGATCGGCTGGTTCCAGCATGAGGCGAGGATATTGCCCACCGCTGGCTTGCAGATATCGCAACCGACATGCCCCTGGCCATGGCGCGCAAGCAGGTCGTTGAAGGTACGGATGCCTCCGACCCTTACCAGCCCGTAGAGCTCTTGCCGGGTATAGGCGAAGTGTTCGCACAGGCGCTTGTCCACGGTCACGCCTCGGGCGGTAAGCTCATGCTCGAAGACCTGCTTGAGCAGCGCCGCACAGCCGCCGCAACCGGTCGCCGCCTTGGTGCAGCCTTTGAGCGCGGCCAGGTCGCTGCAGCCACTGTCGATTGCCGCGCACACAGCACCTTTGCTGACGTTGTGGCACGAGCAAAGGGTCGCGCTGTCAGGCAATGCATCGGCGCCCAGGGTTGGCGCACCGCCGCTTTGCGGCAGGATCAGCGCGGCCGGGTCGGCCGGTGGTGCGATGCCATTCTGGACGTATTGCAGCAGGGTGTCGTAATAGCTGTTATCGCCCACCAACACGGCACCCAGCACCTGCTTGCCACTGGCATCCACTACCAGCCGGCGGTAGGCGGCGTTGGCTTCGTCGATGAAGCGGTAGCTGCGCGAGCCAGGGGTGGCCCCGTGGGCATCGCCGATGGAGCCAACATCCACACCCAGCAGCTTGAGCTTGGTCGACAGGTCGGCACCGGTGAATTCCCCTGCCTGCGCGCCCAGCAGCAGCGCCGCCAGGTTGCGCGCCATGTGGTAGCCGGGGGCGACCAGGCCGAACACGCTGCCATTCCACGAAGCGCATTCACCGATGGCGAAGATGCAGGGGTCGCTGGTGCGGCAATGATTGTCGATCACCACCCCGCCGCGCGGGGCAATCGCCAGGCCGCAGGCACGGCCCAGGGCATCCTGCGGACGGATGCCGGCGGAAAACACGACCAAGTCGGTTTCCAGGTGTTCGCCGCCGTCAAAGTTCATGCGGTAACGGTAGGCCTGGCCGGGGCTGATCGACTGGGTCGCACACGACAGGTGCACACCTACGCCCAGCGCTTCAATCTGCGCCTTGAGTGCCGCGCCGCCTTCGTTATCCAACTGGACCGGCATCAACCGGGGGGCAAACTCCACCACGTGGGCTTCCAGGCCGAGGGATTTGAGTGCATTGGCGGCCTCAAGGCCCAGCAGGCCGCCACCCACTACCACACCACGGCGGGCACCGCTGGCTGCAGCGCGGATCGCGTCGAGGTCGTCAAGGGTGCGGTACACCAGGCAGGCATTGGCGCTGGAGCCCTCGATCGACGGCACGAACGGGTAGGAGCCGGTGGCCAGGACCAACCGATCGTAGCCGTAGCGGCCTTGGGCCGTAACCACTTCGCGGCGCGCGCGGTCAATCTCGAGCACTGCTTCACCCAGGTGCAGGTGCACGCCGCTGGCGTCATAGAAGCCCGGCTCACAGAGGGCGAGGGTTTCGGCGCAGCTGCCGGCGAAGTACTCCGACAGGTGCACACGGTCGTAGGCGCGCTGGCGCTCCTGGCCGAACACCCGCAGCTCGAAGCGCGCCAGCGCGCCGCGCTCGACCAGGTGCTCGACGCAGTGATGACCGACCATACCGTTGCCGACGATGACCAGCCGCTCTCGTTGCCCACTGCTCGCTGTTGCCTTCATAAGCCGATCCTCGATCAAAAAAAAAGCGCCTGGAGCCGAAGCCCCAGGCGCCTTTGCCTGTATTCATCACGGAGTGCCCAGGTGTGATCGCCATTGATCAGTGGGCGTTGTTGTAGCTGAGCTGAAGCAGGGACTGTGCCAACCCTGACTCCTGTGCTGGCCTCTACCCGGGCAAGCCCGCGCCTAGGGAATTGGTTTGCCGCGACCCCCTGCCTGGTGAAGAACCCGCCACTGACGATGCACTTTCCCGGTGCAGCACTCCCCAACCTGGGGCACCTCAATACACATCGCGCCGATACCGCTTGGCTTTGCTCAGCGCCTCGACATAAGCATCGGCATCCGCACCACCGTGCGCCGCAATCACCTCGCGCAGTGCCGCATCCACATCCTTGGCCATGCGCCGGGCATCTCCACAGACATAGACATACGCCCCCGCTTCCAGCCACTGCCACACCTGTGCCCCCTGCTCTCGCAGGCGCTGCTGCACATAGATCTTTTCGGCCTGATCACGGGAAAACGCCGTGTCCAACCGCAGGTGGCCACTCGCCTGCCAGGCCTGCAATTGCGCCTGGTAATAAAAGTCGGTGGCTGCGCACTGCTCGCCAAAAAACAGCCAGTTGCCGCCTTTGGCACCCCGTGCCTCACGCTCCTCAAGGAAGGCACGGAACGGCGCAATCCCGGTGCCAGGGCCGATCATGATCACCGGCACGTTGTCATCCTCGGGCAGGCGAAAGTGCTTCGACACCTGCGGGAAGATCGCCACCTTCGCTGCCTGCCCGCGGTCGGCGAGAAAGCTTGAGCACACCCCCTTGCGCGCACCATAACGCACGGTGGAAACGGTCAAGTGCACCTGGCGCGGATGGGCCAACGGGCTGGAGCTGATCGAGTACAGCCGTGGCTGCAGAGGTTTGAGCAACGCGAGCCAAGTGGCCAGCGGCAGGTTCTGCGGGAACGCGCGCAACACATCGGCCAACTGCCGGCCCCACAGCCAGTCCTGCAACTGTGCCTTGCAGTCGGGCTGCAGCAAGCGCTGCAGGTCGGCGGCCTGCTGGCTGAAGACCTGCAGTTGCTGCAGGGTGACGTTGGCAATTTCCAGGTGCGATGCCAGGGCCTCGGCCAGCGGCATCGGCGCATGGCCTTTGAGCTCCACCTGGGCCTGGCCATCGAGCTGCATGAGGGCCAGCAATTCCTCGACCAGCGCCGGGCAATTGTGCGGCCATACGCCCAGGGCATCGCCAGCCGCGTAGGTGAAACCGCTGTCGGCCAGGTCGAATACCAGTTGGCGGGTTTCCTTGCCGGCGCCCGGGCCGCTAAGCAAGCGGTTTTCCAGCAAGGTCGCCGCGCAGGGGTGATGTTTGCTGTAGCTGGCAACGGCTGCAGGCTCACTGATTGGCAGTTGCGGCGCTTCGCCCCCCAGTTTGGGCAACAACGCATCAAGCCAGTTAGCGAAGGCGTCCTCGTAGTCCGGCTCACAATCAACCCGTGGCAGCAAACGGCGCCCACCCAGCTCGGCCAGGCGCAGATCGAGCTTGCGGCCAAACCCACAGAACTGGTCATAACTGGAATCTCCCAGCGCCAGCACGGCATAGGGCAGCGCCGCGCAATGGGCGCCACCCTCGGCTTGCAGCGCCTGCCAAAAGGCCCTGGCGCTGTCGGGCGGATCGCCATCGCCGAAGGTGCTGGCGATCAGCACGACACTGGCCGCGCCCTGCAACTGGCCGAGGTTGACCGCGTCCAGGCAAGAGAGCTGCACCTGCAACCCCGCCCCACGCAAACCTTCGGCACAGCGTTCGGCCAACGCTTCGCCGTTGCCGGTTTGCGAGGCCCACAGCACTAGATGGCAAGGCGATGTGGCAACCGGCGCAGCCACTGGCGCCGGCTGAGCGAACAGCCCCGCCAGCAACCCGTCGACGAACAACCGGCGGGCAGCGGCCAGTGGCGCGTTGGCCGGCAAGCTGGGCACGCCCTGGGCGCGCGCCTGGTCAAGACCGAGCAGAAAGCCCTGTAGGTAATGGCGCTCATCGTCTGCCAGAACGGGCGTTTGCAGGGTGTCCAGACCCAGCAGGCGTGCAAGGGTCGCGGTTGGCATGGGGGCAGGCTCCGGTGCAAAGGTTGCGGTGCTGAGGTCGAGGGCGTCGATGCGTTCGCCAGCGATCCGCTGCAGGGTCACCGCACAGTGCTTGAACGCTGGCTGCAGCGACACAGGGTCGACGGCATCACAGGTGACGGCATTGATCGCCAGTTGCTCACCGATCACATCGTTCCAATGAAAGGGCGCAAAGCAGTTGCCCGGCATGACCCGGTCACAGACCCGCGCCGGCAGCACGGCCTGGCCACGGCGTGAACGAATCGCCACCTGGTCCTTGTCCTGGATACCCAGCCGCGCCGCATCGTCGGGGTGGATTTCGACGAAGGGGCCTGGCTCCAGCTTGTTCAGCGCAGGTACTTTGCCGGTCTTGGTCAGGGTGTGCCAGTGGTGTTGCACGCGCCCGGTATTGAGCACCAGCGGGTACTCAGCGTCCGGCAACTCGGGCGCGGGCAACCAGGGCCGGGCAAAAAAGCGTGCCTTGCCGCTGGGCGTAGGAAACAACAGAGCGCTCGGGTCGCCCTCACGGAGGTAACGCAGGGGGCTGCGGTCGTCCGTACGACCCGGTGCGCAGGGCCACTGGCGCGGCCTGTCGCGCAATTGCGGGTAGCCAATACCCCGCAGATCGTAGCCGGTGGCCGGGTTGTGAAAACGGCGAATCTCGTTGTACACCGCCTCGGCATCGGGGTAGTCGAACGCCTCGCCGTAGCCCATGGCGCAGGCCACTTTGGCGATGAGCTGCCAGTCAGGCAGGCTTTGCCCCGGTGCCTCCACCGCTCGGGGCATCAACGTCAGGTTGCGCTCGCTGTTGATCATCACACCCTCGCCTTCGGCCCACAGGGCGGCGGGCAACAGAATGTCGGCGTAACGGTTGGTTTCGGTATCGAGGAAGGCATCCTGGGTGATCACCAGTTCAGCCTGGCGCAGCCCTTCGATCACCTGCTGGCGGTTGGCGACGCTCGCCACTGGGTTGCTGCAGATAATCCAGCAAGCCTTCACCTCACCGGCCTGCATCTGCTCGAACAAGGCAACGGTGCCCTCCCCCCCTTCTGCACGTACGCTGCCGGAGGGTAGCCCCCACTGCGCCTCGACAAAGCGGCGGTCCGCCTCCACCAGTGCCGAGCGCTGGCCCGGCAGGCCTGGCCCCATATAGCCCATTTCGCGCCCACCCATGGCATTGGGCTGGCCCGTCAGCGAGAACGGCCCGCTGCCAGGCCGGCCGATGGCGCCGGTGGCCAGGTGCAGATTGCAGAGCGCATTGGTGTGCCAGGTGCCATGAATGCTCTGGTTAAGGCCCATGGTCCAGCAGCTCATCCACTCGCGGGCGCCGCCGATCAATGCCGCTGCCTGGTGGAGAGCGGCTTCGCTCAAGCCAGTGATGGCGGCTACCCGCTCAGGGGTGTAGTCATCGAGAAACGCTGGCAGCTCAGCCCAGCCTTCGGTGTGCCGGGCGATGAAATCGGGCTGGGTCTGGCCGTTGCGGTGCAGCAGGTGCAGCAGGCCGTTTAGCAGGGCCAGATCGCTGCCGGGGCGCAGTTGCAGGAACAGGTCGGCCTTCTCGGCGGTGGCGGTGCGCCGCGGGTCTACCACGATCAGCTTGGCCCCGGCTTTTACCCGGTCGAGCAACCGCAGGAAAAGAATCGGGTGGCAGTCGGCCATGTTCGCGCCGATCACCAGAAACACATCGGCCCGGTCGAAATCCTGATAACTACCAGGCGGCCCATCAGCGCCGAGCGACTGTTTGTAGCCACTGCCCGCGCTGGCCATGCACAGGCGCGAATTGGACTCGATATGGCGGGTGCGAATGAACCCTTTGGCCAACTTGTTGGCCAGGTACTGGGCCTCCAGCGACATCTGCCCCGACACATACAGCGCTACGGCGTCCGGCCCATGCTGGTCGATGATGCCACGCAGACGCAGGGCGGCTTGGTTGACGGCCTGGTCCAGGCTGCAGCGGGCCGGTTCATGGTCACGTTGATAGCGCACGAAGGCACTTTCCATTCGCCCGACGGCGGTCAGCGGCACGTGCGCGGTGATGCCTTTGGTGCAAAGGCGGCCGAAATTGCTCGGGTGCTGCTTGTCACCACTGATCTTGCTGACCTTACCGTCGGCCACACTCATGACGATGCCACAGCCGACGCCGCAATAGGGGCACACACTGCGTACTTCGGTGCTGGCCATGGGGGCTCCTGATGGAAACGCAAAAGGCGCCGGCTGCCCGGGCTTGCTTGGCAAGCGGGGGCAACACGGCGCCTTTGTCGTGAAGGTTGCAAGGCGGTCGACGTTGACGGCCCTGGGTGGAGGGCTTTCAGCAATTCCTGGGCCAGTTGCGCTGGCCCCTGCCCGGGGCAAGCGCGCTCATACCGTGACGGCGATGCTTGTTGGATCAAGGCCCCGCGCGAGCCGCTTCACTGCACCATGCGGTAGCACCGCAAAGGCCCATGGCGCTATGCTGGGGCAATTTCCAGCCAGAGTTACTACCCCTCCCCCATGTCCCAAGTGATCCTCAAGACCCCTGTCCAACTCGACCTGATGCGCAATGCCGGCCATTTGCTGGCCCAGGTTTTCGCCGACCTCGACGCCTTCATTCGCCCCGGCGTGACCACGATGCAGATCAACGACCGCGCCGAGGCGTTCATCGTCAACACCCTCAGGGCACGCCCGGCGAGCAAGGGGCAGTACGGTTTTCCCTACGCGCTCAATACCTCGGTGGACCACGTAGTCTGCCACGGCATGCCCAAGGCCGATGAGGTACTGAACGAAGGATCGATCATCAACGTCGACATCACCTTGGAACAGGGCGGCTACATCGCCGACTCATCGAAAATGTACTGCCTCGGCGAAATCAGCGAAGCGGCGCGGCGCTTGGTCGACACCACCTACGAGGCGCTGTGGAAAGGCATCAGCCAGGTTCGCCCCGGGGCAACGCTCGGCGACATCGGCCACGCCATCCAGGTGCATGCCGAGGCGGCCGGCTACAGCGTGGTACGCGAATACTGCGGGCATGGCATTGGCCAGCAGATGCATGAGGGGCCCGAGGTGCTGCATTTCGGCCAGCGCGGCATGGGCATGAAGCTCAAGCCGGGGATGGTGTTTACCATCGAGCCGATGATCAACCAGGGCGGGCGTGGTACACGAACCCTGAAAGACGGCTGGACGGTAATTACCCGCGACCACCTGTTGTCGGCGCAGTGGGAGCATACCGTGGCGGTAACAGAAGATGGCGTAGAGGTGCTGACATTGCGCGAAGAAGAGCGCAACCGCTGACAGAAGCCCCGTGGGTGCTGCCGTGGCTTGACCAGCATCCGCGGGAACCTGAGCAGCCATTGAATCAGGCACAAAAAAAAAGCGACCCTAAGGTCGCTTTTTCTGTAACTTCCGGGTGTTCAGTGGGCCCTGGAAGTTGAATATGGCGCAGCGGACGGGACTCGAACCCGCGACCCCCGGCGTGACAGGCCGGTATTCTAACCGACTGAACTACCGCTGCGCTATACATCGAGTGGTGGGTGATGACGGGATCGAACCGCCGACCCTCTGCTTGTAAGGCAGATGCTCTCCCGGCTGAGCTAATCACCCTTCGTCTCGGTGTGGCGCGCATTCTACGGAGGGCATGCCACCCTGGCAAGCACTTTTTTCAACTTTTTTAAAAAAAATTCTCAGGCCTTTCAAAGACCTAGCCGCACTGGCGTTTTCCTTCCTTATAAGCAGCTGCTGGCCCTATGACAGGGCTGGCCTGGAACCGCCGCTCGGAGAATAATGCCCGCCTTATGCATTAAGGAGAGATTGCCCCCCATGTGGTTCAAGAACCTGCTGACCTACCGCCTGACCCAGGATGTCCCGTTCGAGCCTGAAGCGCTGGAAGCCGCCCTGGCCAGCAAGCCGGCCCGCCCCTGCGCCAGCCAGGAGCTGACCACCTACGGATTCGTCGCGCCGTTTGGCAAAGGCGAAGATGCTCCCCTGGTGCACGTCAGCGGCGAGTTCCTGCTGATTGCCGCGCGCAAGGAAGAGCGCATCCTGCCAAGCAGCGTGGTCAACGACGCGGTCAAAGAAAAGGTCGAAGAGATCGAGACCGAGCAGATGCGCAAGGTCTACAAGAAGGAGCGCGACCAGATCAAGGACGAGATCATCCAGGCGTTCCTGCCGCGCGCCTTCATCCGTCGCTCGATGATCTTCGCGGCCATTGCCCCGCGCCTTGGCATGATTCTGGTCAACTCGGCCAGCGCCAAGCGCGCCGAAGACCTGCTGTCGACCCTGCGTGAAGTCATGGGCTCGCTGCCGGTACGCCCGGCCACCGTGAAAATTGCCCCCAGCGCGACCATGACCGACTGGGTCAAGTCACAACACGCCGCCGAAGGCTTCTATGTACTGGATGAATGCGAGCTGCGCGATACCGCCGAAGATGGCGGCATCGTGCGTTGCAAGCGCCAGGACCTGACCGGCGAGGAAATCCAGCTGCACCTGAGCACCGGCAAGGTCGTCACGCAACTGGCCCTGGCCTGGCAGGACAAACTGTCGTTCGTGCTCGACGATAAAATGGTGATCAAACGCCTGAAGTTCGAGGAGCTGCTGCAGGAACAGGCCGAACAGGATGGCGGCGATGAAGCCCAGCAACAGTTCGATGCCAGCTTCCTGCTGATGATGATGACCTTCAGCGAGTTCCTTCCGGTGCTGTTCGAGGCGCTGGGTGGGGAAGAGATTCCGCAAGGGGTCTGACACCAGGCTGCAAGCGCAACGCGACAAGAACAATCAGAAGCGCCAGTGCGGTGCCCCACGTGGCACCGCTTGAAGCTCGAACCGGAGGTTTTCAAATGCGTGCCCTCGCCGCCTTCAGCCGCTTCGTCGGCAACACCTTCGCCCTCTGGGTGCTGGTGTTCGCCTGCCTGGCCTTCCTGCAACCACAATGGTTCATCGCCCTCAAGGTCGCCATCGTGCCGCTGCTGGGCCTGGTGATGTTCGGCATGGGCCTGACCCTCAAGCTCGACGACTTCGCCGCTCTCGCCCGGCAACCCTGGCGCGTGGCCCTCGGCGTGGTCGCCCATTTCGTGATCATGCCGGGCATGGCGTGGTTGCTGTGCCAGCTGTTTCACTTGCCGGCGGAAATCGCCGTGGGCGTGATCCTGGTCGGCTGCTGCCCAAGTGGCACGGCGTCCAACGTAATGGTCTGGCTGTCCAAGGGTGACCTGGCACTGGCGGTGGCAATCGCTGCAGTCACCACCCTGCTTGCCCCGCTGCTGACTCCGGCGCTGATCTGGTTCCTCGCCTCGGCCTGGTTGCCGGTGTCCTTCATGGACATGTTCTGGTCGATCCTGCAGTTGGTGATGCTACCGATCGTGCTCGGCGTGCTGGCCCAGCGCCTGCTGGGCGCGCGGGTGCAGGTGGCGGTGCAGGTGCTACCGCTGGTTTCGGTGGTGAGCATCGTCATGATTGTCTGTGCGGTGGTGGCGGCCAGCCAGGCAAAAATCGCCGAATCGGGGCTGCTGATCATGGCAGTGGTGGTGCTGCACAACAGCTTTGGCTACCTGCTCGGCTACCTCACCGGCAAGTGCTGCAAACTGCCGCTGGCGCAGCGTAAATCGCTGGCGCTGGAAGTGGGGATGCAGAATTCGGGGCTGGGGGCTGCGTTGGCGGCGGCGCATTTCTCACCATTGGCGGCCGTACCCAGTGCGCTGTTCAGCGTTTGGCACAATATTTCCGGGGCACTGCTTTCGACCTGGTTCCGGCGGATGGAAGCGCCTTCACCGGCAGTGGAGCGTGCAGAACCTGCCAGGGATTGATACTGGCTTGCCGAGCCATCAACAGATGTGCACTATAGTGCCCACTGTGAGGACGGCCTCACGACGCAACGCGTGACCATTCCGGGGACGGCCCCATCATTCAAACGATGGAGACTCACTATGTCCTGGATCATCCTGTTCTTCGCCGGCCTGTTCGAAGTCGGCTGGGCTGTCGGGCTCAAGTACACCGACGGCTTTACCCGCCCACTTCCCACGGTGCTCACGGTCGGCGCCATGGTCATCAGCCTGGGCCTGCTGGGCCTGGCCATGAAAGAGCTGCCGCTAGGCACCGCTTATGCCATCTGGACCGGGGTGGGCGCAGTGGGTACGGTGATCGCCGGCATCATCCTGTTTGGCGAATCCATGGCGCTGGTGCGGTTGGTCAGCGTGGCACTGATTGTCTGCGGCCTGATCGGCCTCAAAGTCAGCGCCAGCTGAAAACCTGTCCTTAACGCAGGTCGCCGCGCAAGCGGCTGACCTGCTCACGCAGGGCATCCGGCTGCGCTGCCTCCACCGGGATGGCGGCACCCGCCACGATGGTCACCCGCGACCACAAGCGCTTGAAGAACCCCTTGGCCGGATCACGGCTGAAGAAGCTGCCCCACAGCCCTTGCAATGCCAACGGAATCACCGGCACCGGGGTTTCCTCCAGGATACGGCTGATGCCGCCCCTGAACACATCGATCTCACCATCGCCAGTCAACTTGCCTTCCGGGAAGATGCATACCACCTCCCCCGCCGCGAGGTACTGGGCGATGCGGGCGAAGGCGCGTTCGTAAATGGCCGAGTCCTCGTTGCGCCCGGCAATCGGGATGGCCCCTGCGGTACGGAAGACGAAATTGAGCACCGGCAGGTTGTAGATCTTGTAGTACATGACGAACCGGATCGGCCGACGGATCGCCCCGCCCAGCAGCAGCGCATCGACGAAAGACACATGGTTGCACACCAGCAGGGCCGCGCCCTCGTCCGGGATGCGCTCAAGGTCACGGTGCTGCACGCGGTACATCGAATGGCTGAGCAGCCAGATCAGGAAGCGCATGGTGAATTCAGGCACGATCCTGAAGATGTAGGCATTGACCAGAATGTTGAGCAGCGACACCACCAGGAACAGCTGCGGGATGGTCAGGTCGGCCAGGCCCAGCAACACCATGGTGAGGATGGCCGAGACCACCATGAACAGGGCATTGAGTATGTTGTTGGCAGCGATCACCCGGGCGCGCTGGTCCTCGGCAGTACGCGCCTGGATCAACGCATACAGCGGCACGATGTAGAAGCCGCCGAACACACCAAGGCCCACGATGGACAGCAGGATCCACCACGCCTGGTGCATGCCCAGCAACGCCAGCCAGTCGTGTGGCGCTGCGCCAACCGGCACGTCGCCGGAATGCCACCACCAGAGCAGGCCGAACACGGTCAGGCCGAACGAGCCGAACGGCACCAGGCCGATCTCCACCTTGCGCCCGCTCAGCCGCTCGCACAGCAGTGAACCCAGGGCAATGCCCACGGAGAACAAGGTCAGCACCAGCGTTACCACGGTGCCGTCGCCGTGTAGCCAGTCCTTGGCGTAGGCCGGGATCTGGGTCAGGTAGATGGCACCGACGAACCAGAACCACGAGTTGCCTACGATCGAGCGCGACACCGCCGGGGTTTGCCCCAGGCCCATGCGCAGGATCGCCCAGGACTGCTTGAAGATGTTCCAGTCCAGTTGCATCTGCGGCGACACAGCCGCTGCACGCGGGATCCAGCGGCTGGCCAGGTAGCCCAGCACGGCAGTACCCACCACGCCGCCTGCCACCACGGTGGCGTAGCTGTCGCTGGCCATCATCATCCCAGCACCGATCGTGCCGGCGAGGATCGCCAGGAAGGTGCCCATTTCCACCAGGCCGTTGCCGCCCACCAGCTCTTCTTCACGCAGGGCCTGGGGCAGGATCGAGTACTTCACCGGGCCGAACAGCGCTGAGTGTGTACCCATGCCGAACAGCGCCACCAGCATCAGCGCCAGGTGATTGCTGACAAAGCCGAGCGCGCCGATGGCCATGATGACGATCTCGGCCAGCTTGATGGCCCGTATCAGCGCGTCCTTGGCGAACTTCTCGCCAAACTGCCCGCCCAGCGCCGAGAACAGGAAGAACGGCAGGATGAACAGCAGCGCACACAGGTTGACCCAAATCGAGCGGTCGCCGTCGCCCAGGCTGAGTTTGAACAGGATGGCCAGAATCAGCGACTGCTTGAACAGGTTGTCGTTGAAGGCACCCAGCGACTGGGTGATGAAAAACGGCAGGAAGCGCCGCTTGCCGAGCAAGGTGAATTGCGAGTGACTCATCGTCCTTGTTCCTGGAGAGGCTTTGTCATTGGAGGTACGCAGGGCGCAATAAGCCACAAATCTGCACAGGAAAGCCCTGGCCTGGCAAGTGACGCCGAGGCCAACTGCAACAGACCGATAGCACAATAGTGGCTATTTCTTTGCTGTAACCGTTCAGATTTTGTTACATCTGCCGACAATTCATATAGATAACTATATCTGACATAAGGAACAGACCTCCGGTCTCCTCCAACGCATAAGAAAAGGAGCTCAGCAGCATATGTTTACCTGGTTCGGTGATCTCAAGATCGCCAATAAGCTTTTTCTCGGATTCGGTCTGGTGCTGTGCCTGACGCTGATCCAGTCACTGATCGGCTGGAACGGTCTGGGCAGCCTGGTGCGCCGCAGCGAAGTGGTCAGCGACGTTTCCGGGCTCAATGATGCCCTGGGCGATCTGCGGGTGGCGCGCTTGCGCCACGCCATGGCCAATGGCGAGGAGAGCGAGGGCAAGGCATTGCAGGCGGCACTGGATGCATTCGAGCAACCTCTGATCAAACTGCGCGGACTGTTGGTAAAGCCGGACAACCTGGCCATCCTCAGTCAAGCCGAGCAGGCCCTGCATACCTATGCCGGCAACCAGGCGCTGAGCTTCCAGGCCTACCAGAAGATGCGCGCCGCCCAGCAACAGATGGGCGCACTGGCGACCCAGTCCTTTGCCAGCATCGAGCAGGTCCGCAACCAGGTACGCGCCCTGCCCGACGCCGAACAACGCTTCGTGCGGAGCGAGGCGATCAACCAGATTCGCGAAAACCTGATCCTGTTGCGTTACCACGTGCGTGGCTACACCGGTAATACCAACGCCGAAACCGAAAAGCTGATGAACACCCAGATCGCGACCACGGTGAATGAGCTGTCGGGCCTGGTGTCACGGTTCAACGGCAGCTTTGCCGACGAATTTGCGCAGCTCGAGCAGCAGGTACGGGCCTATGCCGATGCCGTGGAGGCCTTTCGCGGTGAAGTGAGCAAGCTGGTGCAATACCGCACTGCCATGGCTGATGATATCGAACAGCTCAACACCCTGATCGGCAAGCTGCTCGATGCACAGGCCGTGGCAGTGGTCCAAGACAGCCAGTTCGCCAAAGCCCTGCAGATAGTCACCACGCTCCTCGCCCTGCTGATGGGCGCGTTGGCCGCCGTGCTGATTGCCCGGCAGATCAGCCAGCCGCTACGCCACTTGCTCAAGGCCATGGAACAGGTGGCCGCAGGTGACCTCGGCGAGCAACCGGCCAGCCACCGGCGTGACGAAGTCGGCCAACTGCAGAATGCCCTGCAGGGCATGACCCGTAACCTGCGCGAACTGATCGCCCAGGTGCGCGACGGTATCTCGCAGATCGCCAGCGCCACTGAAGAACTTTCGGCGATCACCGAGCAGACCAGCGCCGGTGCCAACAACCAGAAAGTGGAAACCGACCAGGTTGCCACTGCCATGCAGGAAATGGCGGCCACCGTACACGAAGTGGCGCGCAACGCGGGTGAAGCCTCCCAGGCCGCCAGTGCCACCGACGACGAAGCACGCGAAGGCGACAGCGTGGTCAACCGCGCCGTGGCGCAGATTGGGCGCCTGGCCAGCCAGGTGGATGCCACAAGCGAGGCCATGGACGCCCTGCGCAGCGAAAGCCAGCGCATCGGCAAGGTCATGGATGTGATCAAGGCCGTGGCCGAACAGACCAACCTGTTGGCACTCAACGCCGCGATCGAGGCAGCCCGGGCAGGCGAAGCGGGCCGAGGCTTTGCCGTGGTCGCCGATGAGGTGCGTAGCCTGGCCCAACGTACGCAGGCATCGACCCAGGAGATCGAGTCGGCCATCGCCAGCCTGGAAGACGGCACCCGCTCGGTGAGCGAGTTGATGGAGCAAAGCCAGAACCTGACCGAAAGCACTGTGGCACTGGTGCGTGAGGCGGGTGTAGCGCTGGGAGGGATTACCCAGCGGGTGTCAGGCATACAGCTGATGAATCAGCAGATTGCCGCAGCGTCGGAACAACAGAGCGCAGTGGCCGAGGAAATCAGCCGCAGCGTGGTGACCGTGAGGGATATTTCCGAACAGACGGCTGAGGCCAGCCTGCAGACTTCGGCCTCCAGCGTGGAATTGGCGCGGTTGGGTGGGCAGTTGCAGCAAATGATCAGCCGGTTCCGGTTCTAAGCGTAAGCAAGCCGCCTGCAGGCGAACTCAGCCTGCTGCGCCCCCATCGCCGACAAGCCGGCGACAGGGGCGCAGCTACCGCTGTATCACTCGAAACCAAACAAGTCCCGCGCCGTATCCACCAACAGTGCCCGACGCAGCTCAGCCGAACAGCCCAAGGCCTCGAACTGCTCCACCACTGTGGCAAAGCTCACCGCCGCCTCATGCTGGGTATGCGGCCAATCGCTCCCCCACATCAGCCGCTCGGCACCATAATGCGCCTCAAGCGCACCCAGGGCCTGGCGCGCGAACGTCAGGTTCTGCTCCGGCGTGCCTTCCAGGCGGTAGACCCCAGACACCTTCACCCACACCTTGCCCTTGCCGCCGAGTGTCAGCAGCTCGGCAAAGCCCGGCTGCCCCAGCCCCAGACGGGCGTCGGGCCGGCCGAAATGATCGATGACGATGTTCAGGCCGTAGGGCTCGAGCGCTCGCACCAGCGCCGGGATGTCGGCCACGTGACGGTGCAGCTCCAGGTGCCAGCCTTGTTCGGCAATGCGTTCCAGCAACGGGCGCCACGCACGGTCGCGCAGGTCGGGCAGGGCCTGGCCCATGAGGTTCAGGCGCACGCCCCTGACACCAAGGCGGGCCATTTCATCCAAGGCTGCACGCTCAACGTCCGGCTCCAGCATCACCACCCCGCGTAACTGCCCCGGCACGGTTTGCAGCGCGCTGAGCAGGTAGCGGTTGTCGGTGCCCAGAAAACTGGGCTGAACCAGTACGCCATGGCTGAAACCATGGCGTTGCAGCTGGCCCAGGTAATCGCCCAGCAGTGCGTCGTAACTCGGCGCGTAGCGGCGCTCGCTGGCCAGGTTCAGCCCACGGGTAAAGACGTGGGCATGGCTATCGATAGCCGTTGGAGAGGAAGCAGGAACGTCGGGCATGGTGGTCTTCAGGACTTGATCAGGTTACTTGGCGCCAGCCGTCGCCATGGCTGGCACTGGGGTGGCTTCGAGCGTGCGCCCACGGGTTTCCGGCAGGCACAGTGCGGCAATCATGGCGACGCCGTAGGCAATGCCGGCATCGATGCCGATCGCGCTGCCCAGCGACATGGACTCGCTCATGTGGCCGACCAGGAACGGGAACACTGCCGACAGCACACGGCCGAAGTTGTAGCAGAAGCCAACCCCAGCGCCGCGTACGTCGGCCGGGTACAGCTCGTTGAAGAACGAGCCCAGGCTGGCCGGAATGCCGGCGGCGAAGAAGCCCAGCGGGAAGCCGAGGAACAGCATCTGGGTATTGGTCAGCGGGAAGAATACATAGGCCTGCACGGTCAGCACGCAGCACAGGGCAAACAGCAGAATGTTCTTGCGTCGGCCAATGCGGTCGATCAGCAGGCCGCTGATCACGCAGCCGCACCAGAAGGCGAAGATGATGACGGCCAGGTAGCCGCCGGAGTTCAGCACCGAAAGGTTGCGCTCGGTCTTGAGGAAGGTCGGCAGCCAGGTCATCACCGCATGGTAGCCACCATGGGCACCCAGGCCCAGCAGGCCGCCAAGCAGGGTCACGCGCAACAGTTCGGGGCGGAAGATCCCGGCCATGGATTTGAAGAAGCTGCCCGGGATGGCCTTCTCTTTCTGCAGGCGCTGGAAGCTGTCCGGCTCTGGCACATTACGGCGTACCCAGATAATCAGGAGCGACGGCAGCAGCCCGACGAAGAACATCACCCGCCAGGCGAACTCTTGCGGTACCAGCGAATAGATCAGCGCGAACAGCCCGACCGCCAGGCCCCACCCCACGGCCCAGGCGCTCTGCACGGTGCCCATGACCTTGCCGCGGTATTTCGGATTGATGGTCTCGGCCATCAGCACCGCGCCGGCCGCCCATTCACCACCGATGCCAAAGCCTTGCATGGCCTTGACGAACAACAGCGGGTAAAAACCGGTGACGAACGCGGAAAGAAAGGTGAAGAAGGAGAACCAGAGGATCATCCACTGCAGCGTGCGCACGCGCCCGTAACGGTCCGACAGGGTACCGCCGAGCCAGCCGCCGATGGCGGAGGTAACCAGCGTCAGGCCGCTGATCAGGCCTGCGTCACTCTTGGTCAGGGAGAACGCGGCAATCAGCGCGGGAATGGCCAGGCCGAACATCTGCACTTCCAGCGCATCGAGCGACCAGCCACCGAAACAGGCCCAGAACGTCTTGCGTTCCCGTGAAGTGATCTGGCGATACCAACTGAACATGGTTTTTATCCTTCTAGTCGTGTGTGTTACGGCCGGGCGTGCCGAAGCTCTTGGCGCGCGGGCGACCGGGCAGGCGAAGCCACTGCGCCGAGGCAGACCGGCGCAGACGGGTAACGGGGTGAAACAGCCGGGTCAGCGAATGTCGATGCGGTAGCGGAAGTGCTGCGCATGGCCGCGCGAGCGGCGCCATTCCAACGGTTTGCCGGCGTAATCACGGGCCAGACGCTCGATCACCACCACCGGGCTGTTGGCCGGCAGTTGCAACAAGCGGCCATGCGCCGCATCGACCGCTTCGGCGGTCAGGGTCTCTTCGGCGTAGGCGACCACCTGGCCGCACAGTTGCTCGTAGATCGGGTAGAGCAACGGGCCTTTGCTCTGCAACTCGACCTCGAGCAGGGGCTGGAAGGTCTGCCGTGGCAGCCAGATTTCCTCAGCAAGCACCGGTTGGGCGCCGAGTAGACGGGTACGAACAATACGAATCACCTCGGCTTCGGCCTGCAGCCCCAACGCTTCGGCCACCGCAGACGGTGCAGGCACGGGCGCGATGGAGAGGATGCGGCTTTCCGGCATCAGCCGTTCGCCGCTGGCAGACTCGAAACGGAAGAAGCGGAACAACGAGGACTGGAACTGCGGGCGGCGGATGAAGGTGCCGCGGCCTTGCTGGCGCTCCAGCACACCTTCGGCCACCAGCACGTCGACAGCCTTGCGCACGGTCCCCACGGACATGTCGAATTCGGTGGCCAGGGCCGCTTCGGTCGGAATCGCCTCGCCCGGGCGCCAGCGATTATTGGCAATCTGCTCGACCAGATGGTCACGCAGTTGTTGGTAGCGGGGCAGTCGAGCATCACCGGACAGTGGGTGCATGGGTCGCTCTCTCGTCTTGTTATATAAACATATATATGAATTTTTCCGAGAGTATTCCCGCAGTACCGCAGCGTGTCAATCCTCCGCTGGTCGCCTGCGCAAACCGGCGACGAGGCCAGCACAGGCGACACACAACCTCAGCCTCCCTTATGCTGAAGCATCGGCACCCCACCACAACAAGGAAGTGGCAATGCTCGCCGCCCTCAAGCACTACCCTGCTGCCGTACGCCTGCTGTTGGTCACCACCTTCACCCTGACCGTGGCCCGTGCCCTCACCCTGCCCTACCTGGTGGTCTACCTGGCCGACAACTTCCAGCTTTCGGTCAGCCAGATCGGCCTGCTGATCGGCGGCGCGTTGATCGCAGCCTCGTTACTGAGCCTGTATGGCGGGCACTTGGTGGATACGTTGCGCAATCACACGTTGGTCAGCGCTAGCACACTGGTGTTCGCCCTGGCCTTCGTGGCGGCCATCTCCAGCCGCTCGGCAGTGCTGTTCTTCCTGTGCCTGGTGCTGATCAACCTGGCCCTGGCAGTGGTCGACATTGCCGCCAAGGCCGGCTTTTGCGCCTTGCTGCCCGTGGAGCAACGGGCCGAAGTGTTCGCCATCAAGTACACCCTGAGCAATGTGGGTTACGCCATCGGTCCGATGCTGGGCGTGGCGATGCTGGAGCTGGACGATCATTTGCCCTTCTTCGCTTCTGCGCTGATTGGCATGGGCATGTGCCTGGCGTACTGGCGCCTGGGCGAGCGCACGCTCAAGGCCAGCGCACCGGCGCAGCCCGGTGCGGGCTTCGCCCAGGTGGCGCTGGGCCTGGCGCGCGACCGGCGGCTGGTCTGCTTCACCCTCGGCGGTGTACTCAGCGCCGTGGTATTCGGCCAGTTCACCGCGTACCTGTCGCAGTATCTGGTGGTGACCACCAGCGCCAGCGAAGCGGCGCGGCTGGTGGGCTACCTGGTAACCACCAACGCCGTGACGGTGATTGCCCTGCAGTACCTGATCGGCCGACGCATCAGCCGCCAGCAGTTGATGCCCTGGCTGCTGGCGGGCATGGCCCTGTTCATTGCCGGCCTGCTGGGCTTCTTCCTGGCCGGATCGGTGCTGGCCTGGTGCCTGGCCATGCTGGTGTTCACCCTGGGCGAGATCATCGTCATCCCGGCCGAGTACATGTTCATCGACCTGATTGCGCCAGAGCATTTGCGCGGGGTGTATTACGGCGCGCAGAACCTGTCCAACCTGGGAGCGGCGCTAGGGCCGGTGATGGTCGGACTGGTCCTGGGACACTGGTGGCCGGGGCTGATCTTCTACCTGCTGGTGTTGTCGGTGATACTGGCAGGGGTGTTCTACTGGAGGGGAACTCGGCAGGCATGAGGCAGTACAGGTATACGCCCAACCCTGCGACGACGCGCCACTGCGACCATCGTCGGCGCTGACGAACCCTCGTCTGCGTGCCAGACTGATTGATCGGGACCGCGTTATCTTTTTTGCTCCGGAGTTTTCATGTCGTTGTCCAGCGGGCTGATCGCCGTGGTCGCCCTGGCCTATATGGCCATCATGTTCGCCATCGCCTTCTACGGCGACCGCCGCAGCACACCGTTGCCGCCGCGGCTGCGTGCCTGGGTGTACAGCTTGTCATTGGCCGTGTACTGCACCAGCTGGACCTTCTTCGGCGCGGTCGGCCAAGCCGCCGAACAGCTCTGGGCTTTCCTTCCCATCTACCTGGGGCCGATCCTGCTGCTGATCTTCGCACCCTGGGTGCTGCAGAAAATGGTGCTGATCAGCAAACAGCAGAACATCACCTCGATCGCCGACTTCATCGCCGCACGCTACGGCAAGTCGCAAACCCTGGCGGTGGTCGTTGCGCTGATCTGCCTGGTCGGCGTGCTGCCCTATATCGCCTTGCAGCTCAAAGGCATCGTGCTTGGCGTCAACCTGCTGATCGGGGCCAATGCCGATGCCACCGGCACTCGCGTGCAGGACACTGCCCTGGTGGTGTCGCTGGTGCTGGCATTGTTCGCCATCGTTTTCGGTACGCGCAGCCTGGATGTCACCGAGCACCACCGCGGCATGGTCCTGGCCATTGCCTTCGAATCGCTGATCAAGCTGCTGGCCTTCCTGGCCGTGGGCGTGTTCGTGGTATTCAACCTGTACGACGGCTTCGACGACCTGTTCACCCAAGCACGCCAGTCGGTGCAGCTGGACAGCTATTGGCAGGAAACCATCAACTGGCCGTCGATGGTGGTGCAGACCGCCGTGGCAATGATGGCGATCATCTGCCTGCCGCGGCAGTTCCACGTGACCGTGGTGGAGAACATCGAGCCCCAGGACATGCGCCTGGCACGCTGGGTGTTCCCGATGTACCTGGCACTGGCGGCGCTGTTCGTGGTGCCGATCGCCCTGGCCGGGCAGATGCTGTTGCCCGGCACGGTGATTTCCGACTCGTTCGTGATCAGCCTGCCATTGGCCGAAGCGCACCCGAGCCTGGCACTGCTGGCCTTCATCGGCGGCGCCTCGGCCGCTACCGGCATGGTCATCGTCGAGGCGGTGGCGCTGTCGACCATGGTCTCCAACGACATGCTGCTGCCCTGGCTGCTGCGCCGCAACAATGCCGAACGGCCTTTTGAAGCCTTCCGGCACTGGATGCTCTCGGTGCGCCGGGTGACCATCGTGGTCATCCTGCTGCTGGCCTATGTCAGCTATCGCCTGCTCGGCTCCACGGCAAGCCTGGCCACCATCGGCCAGATCGCCTTCGCGGCCGTGACCCAACTGACCCCGGCCATGCTGGGCGCGTTGTACTGGAAGCAGGCCAACCGCCGCGGCGTGTTCGCAGGCCTGGCAGCGGGCATCTTCCTGTGGTTCTACACCCTGGTGCTGCCCATTACCGCCCATAGCCTGGGCTGGTCACTGCAACTGTTCCCGGGCCTGGCGTGGCTGCACGGCAACCCGCTGAACCTGCCGATCACGCCCCTTACCCAGGGCGTCGTGCTGTCACTGGCCGGCAACTTCACGTTGTTCGCCTGGGTTTCGATGCTTTCACGTACCCGCGTGTCGGAACACTGGCAGGCCGGGCGCTTCATCGGCCAGCAGACCAGCGCTCGCCCCAGCAGCAAACCGTTGCTGGCCGTGCAGATCGACGACCTGCTGACCCTCGCCTCGCGTTTTGTCGGTGAAGAGCGTGCACGGCAAAGCTTCATCCGCTTTGCCTATCGCCAGGGCAAAGGCTTCAATCCCAACCAGAACGCCGACGGCGACTGGATCGAGCACACCGAGCGCCTGCTCGCTGGCGTGCTCGGCAGCTCCTCGACCCGCGCTGTCGTCAAGGCGGCCATCGAAGGCCGGGACATGCAGCTTGAGGACGTGGTGCGCATCGCCGATGAAGCCAGCGAGGTGCTGCAGTTCAACCGCGCCTTGCTGCAAGGTGCCATCGAGAACATCAACCAGGGCATCAGCGTGGTCGACCAGAACCTGCACCTGGTGGCCTGGAACCGCCGCTACCTGGAACTGTTCAACTACCCCGACGGCCTGATCAGCGTTGGCAGGCCGATCGCCGACATCATTCGCTACAACGCCGAACGCGGCCTGTGCGGCCCAGGCGAAGCGCAAGTCCATGTGGCGCGGCGCCTGCACTGGATGCGCCAAGGGCGTGCGCACTCCTCCGAACGGCTGTTCCCCAACGGCCGGGTGATCGAGCTGATCGGCAACCCGATGCCCGGTGGTGGCTTTGTGATGAGCTTCACCGACATCACCCCGTTCCGCGAAGCCGAGCAGGCCTTGCGTGATGCCAACGAAGGCCTGGAGCAGCGGGTAGCCGAACGCACCCATGAACTGTCCCAGCTCAACCAGGCGCTGTCGGAGGCCAAGAGCCAGGCCGAAGCGGTGAGCAAGTCCAAAACGCGCTTCCTGGCAGCGGTCAGCCACGACCTGATGCAACCGCTCAATGCCGCCCGGCTGTTCTCCGCCGCCTTGTCGCAGCAGGCCGAAGGCATGAACGAAGAAGCCCAGCAGCTGGTTCAACACATGGACAGCTCGCTGCGCTCGGCCGAAGAACTGATCAGCGACCTGCTGGACATCTCGCGCCTGGAAAACGGCAAGATTACCCCAGATGCCAAGCCGTTCGCACTCAACGACCTGTTCGACACGCTGGGGGCGGAGTTCAAGCTGCTGGCCGCCGAAAAGGGCTTGGAATTCCGCCTGCGTGGCAGCCGCCTGCGGGTCGACAGCGACATGAAACTGCTGCGCCGGGTATTGCAGAACTTCCTCACCAACGCCCTGCGTTACGGCAAGAGTCCTATCCTGCTGGGTGTACGCCGCCAGGGCGAGCACCTGTGGCTGGAAGTGTGGGACCGTGGCCCGGGCATTGCCGACGACAAGCTGCAGGTGATCTTCCAGGAATTCAAGCGCCTGGACAGCCACCAGACCCGCGCCGAGAAAGGCCTGGGGCTAGGTCTGGCGATTGCCGACGGCCTGTGCCGAGTGCTTGGCCATAAGCTGGAAGTGCGCTCATGGCCCGGCAAAGGCACCGTGTTCCGGGTCAACGTGCCGATCGCCCGCCAGGCTGTGGCAGCACCGAGCGCACCCGTGGAGCAGGCGAGCCAGCCGCTGGCCGGCCTTCACGTGCTGTGCGTCGACAATGAAGACAGCATTCTGATCGGCATGAACAGCCTGCTCAGCCGTTGGGGCTGCCAGGTATGGACTGCTCGCAACCGCGCCGAATGCGAGGCACTGCTGGCCAAGGGCATGCGCCCGCACCTCGCACTGGTGGACTACCACCTGGATGATGGCGATACCGGTACGGGCCTGATGGGCTGGCTACGAGCCCGCCTGGGCGAACCGGTCCCCGGTGTAGTGATCAGTGCCGACGGCAGCAAGGAAACCCTTGCCACGGTGCATGCCGCAGGCCTGGACTACCTGGCCAAGCCGGTCAAGCCGGCGGCCTTGCGCGCCCTGCTCAATCGCCATCTGAGCCTGGTGCAGTAACCGCCTCGTCCGGCAGCGCTTCGCCGGACAATGCCCGCTCCAGCAAGTCGGCCGGCAGGCTCTTGCTGGCACGGGCACCGAGCAGTTTGAGCTGTTCGCTGCGGCTGATCAGGTTGCCGCGCCCTTCGCAGAGCTTGTTGCGCGCAGCAGCATAGGCTTTGTCGACCTGCTGCAAGCGGTTGCCCAGTTCATCCAGGTCCTGAATGAACAGCACGAACTTGTCGTACAGCCAGCCCGCACGCTCGGCGATCTCACGGGCATTCTGGCCTTGGCGTTCCTGCTTCCACAGGCTGTCGATGACCCGTAGGGTAGCCAGCAAGGTGGTTGGGCTGACGATCACGATCTGCCGGTCGAATGCCTCCTGAAACAGGTTGGGCTCAGCCTGCAGGGCAGCCGAGAAGGCCGCTTCAATGGGCACGAACAGCAACACGAAATCCAGGCTGTGCAAGCCTTCGAGACGGCTGTAGTCCTTGCTGGACAAACCTTTGACATGGCTGCGCAGCGACTGTACGTGCTGTTTGAGCGCGCCTTCATCGTTACTGCTGACGAACTGCTGATAGGCCGTAAGGCTGACCTTGGCATCGACCACTACCTGCTTGTCGCCAGGCAGCATGATCAGGACGTCGGGCTGATAGCGCTCACCTTCGGCGCTCTTGAGGCTGACCTGGGTCTGGTACTCGCGGCCCTTCTCCAGGCCGGCATGCTCCAGCACGCGCTCGAGGATCAACTCGCCCCAGTTGCCTTGGGTCTTCTGGCCCTTGAGTGCCTGAGTAAGGTTGGTAGCTTCATCGGACAGGCGCAGGTTGAGCTGTTGCAAGCGCTCCAGTTCCTTGCCCAGGGAGAAACGCTCACGGGCTTCCTGCTGGTAGCTTTCTTCCACGCGTTTCTCGAAGGCCTGGATCCGTTCCTTGAGCGGGTCGAGCAACTGGCCCAGGTGCTGCTGGCTGGTCTGGGCGAAGCGTTGCTCGCGCTCATCGAAGATTTTCGTGGCCAGGTCGGCGAACTGCGCACGCAGGGTATCGCGGGCTTGCTGCAGGTCTTCCAGACGCTGCTGATGGCTTTCCTGCTGTTCGCGCAGCTCGGCTTCCAGGCGTGCAGCCTGCGCCTCCAGCCGACGCAGCTCGGCTTCACGGTTAGCCCGCTCGAGGTGCCAGGCGTGGGCGGCATCGCGGGCATTGTCACGATCAATCTGCAACAACTCCAGCTCGCGGCCCTGCGCAGCCAACTGGGCCTGTTTGACGCTGTTGGCTTCGCTGAGGTCGCTGACCTCATCACGGCTGGCGTCCAATTGCGCCTGTAAGCTGGCCTGAGCCAGCAGCGCGCTGTTCAGGCGCTCTTCGAGCAAGGCGTGCTCGCCTTGCCGGGCACTTTCGCGGCGCTGTAGGTACATGACCCATCCCAGGCCAGGCAAGGCGCCTGCCACCAAGCCCAACAGAATGCTGGTCAGATCCACTGCCATGCTTACCCCAATCGAACGGTTGCGAAGTGAGTGCAGCTTATCAGCCTGATTGAGCGCACGCCTGCACAGGCTCAGCGCTCGTCAGCCTGGAAACCACTGCCGGAGCAGCCGCAGAGCTTCCTGCGAGCCCTGCCCCGCTGCCAGCTCAAGCCAGTAACGCGCCTGCTCCGGCTCAGCGGCCTGACACAGCCGCGCATACTCCAGTTGCGCCCGCCGATCGCCCGCGCGGGCCGCCTGGCGTAGCAAATCATGGCCGATACGCCGATCACGGGCATTGCCACAATCCCGGCACAGCATCTGCCCCAGCCGGCTCTGGGCCACCACCACGCCCTGGCGGGCCGGTTGCTTGAGCAGACGCCCCGCCAAATGCTTGACCTGCGGTTTGTCACCCAGGCGCGGGCTGTCGAGCAACCAGAGGGCCACTTTCAAAGAAAAGCGTTTGGACGCAGGGGCTGACGACGAAACAGCAGGGCTGGCGAGGGGTTTACCGCGAAGCTTCATGACAAACAGGGAAGGCAGCTCGAAAGGCGCGCCACTCTACTCCTTTTTTTGGCCCATGGCCCATCCATTTCCGGAGGATGGAAAAAAAATTTCACTGATCTTTTCTTGACGTTTCCAAGTCAGTGACCAGGCAGTCGTCAACTGCCGGATGATTGTCGGACAGTTCTGTAATTTGCTGGCACGCCCGTGCTAGAGCAAGTGCTTTGGACAATCCACAGTTCCTGTGGATAACTCGGTGGACAACCCCCTTAATGACCCCGCAAACCCCTATGAATTAAGGCTTCCAGTCAAACTGACGATTTTTTCACCAGCTAAAATTAGTGTTTTTTTTCATTGACTTAAGGTATCAGTCAAGGCATTGGCGAGCGTTGGCGGGCCTGTTGCAAGGCTGTTACAAGTCGCGCCTCAAATGTGAACAAGTGCACCAGAAACCCGCATTTGAATGCACGAAATCGGGACATTCGACCAAATGCGGGTTATTCACCCCCCTTCCCACAACGTGAAAGACGCGCCATACTGCGCGGCTCGCCTGAAGAAACATGGCAAAGCTTGCAAAGCCCGCCAGGTTCCGGTAAGGTGCGCCTCGTTAGTACCAAGCTGAAAGTCAATTCTGGCCAGAAGCGTCCTTGCAGAACAGCTCCCCCCAAGAGCATCACTGCTGAAACCAGGACCGGCCCTTTCGATGATTCACTCGCCAGCCTTGCGCTGCCCAAGCACGAATCACGTGACAGATTGATCAGGATTCCATTCCGACGGCCTAGAACCTTGGCCCCGGCATGCTGCCTGCCCTCTGAAGTACCTACCAGTCAGCCCAAGCGCCCACATTTGATTGCGCCCCCTCTGGCTGCCCTGTTCCAGTCAGGTTCGTTCGTCCCTTAATAAAGGCGTCACTGGAACGTTTCTATCATGCACGGATCATATCCACCGTGTTTAAAGCAGGAACATCCAACAATATGCAAACTCATCATCAAATTCAGGCTGCCATTGGCACCCTCTCCCAGGCCTTCTCGCCGTTGAAGTGCCTTATCACTGCCCCACGCAAGGGCAACTTCAGCTTCACGCTGGTGGACGAGCACGGCGTCGCCTGCCACACCGAACGCCTGTACCCTGAACAGTACAGCCGCTCTGGGCCGCTGCAGGCAGTCATTGATCGCACGCGCCAATCGCTCACTGCGTGAGCGGCGAATACCGTGGCATTCAGTGGCTGAATTCTATCGACAGTACCCTGCCTGAACGTTCTTGGCGTAATTGCCTCAGGGCATATAGCGCCCTACGTCAGGCAGCAATCGATTTAAAAACAGCTCTTTACACCACGATTATCACACTACACTTCAACTCGAGCGGTCCTAACCGCTTCCGGCGGGCCTGAACATTCACCAGCTGCCAAGCTCCAGCGCCCGTCGGCCCCTTACTGCTCGAGGGCATCATGGGTATTGCGGCGAATGAATTGTGTCAGTATGTGATCCGACCGACCCTGGTCTACCTGAATCGTCATTGCGCCAGTGCCGAAGCCCTGCTGTTGGGCATCGCGGCCAGCCAGTCGGCGCTTGGTTCAGCCTTGCATGACCGCCGTGGCCACGGCCTCTACCGCATCGGTGAAAACCGGCACCAGGCGGTGTGGGACGACTTTCTCGCCCGCGACCCGGAGCTGGCCAGCCTCGTGCGCGGCCTGGCAAGCCAGCACGCCTTTCTTGGCGGCCCGCACCTGGAACTCACGGTAAACCTGCGCTACTCCACCGCCATTGCCTGGATGCTCATCGAAGAGCAGGCCACGCGCTTGCCTGCCGCGGACGATCTGCTGGGGCAAGCGCGCATCTGGCGGCAGATTTTCCATCCCCAAGGCCGCCTGCGGGACTTCACCCAGGCCTGGCATCACTGCGTTGATCAGAAATTACCTCAAGCATCTTAGGAAGCGTCCTACATCATTACCGGAAAAAATGGAATTTTAGTCGGATTGTCCTACAAAACCGCTCTATCTCCAGTGATTGAGGCTATAGCGCGGCGCGTGATTTGTTGGTAGCTTTTCGCCCCGGAGATCCCAAGGAGTTTCTAATAATGAAAAAAGCAATGCTCAAAACCTCCCTCGGCGTAGCCGTTGCTCTCGCTTCCAGTCAATTGTTCGCTGCCGGCTTTGCCCTCAACGAACAAAGCGTCAGCGGCATGGGGACAGGTTTCGCGGGTCGTTCTTCCGCTGCCGATGATGCCAGCACGGTGTATGGCAACCCTGCCGGTATGTCTCGCCTGAAGCGCCAGCAAGTCACCGTGGGCGGCGCAGCCGTCATCGCCAAAACGGACATTTCGGGTGCGGGCAGCAGCCCACTGCCAGGGGAAACCGATGGTGACATGGTGCCTGTGGTTGGCGTACCAATGGGTTACTACGTCAAACCGATCGACGATCACTGGAGCGTCGGCTTCGGCGTTTACGTGCCGTTCGGCCTGGTAACCGACTACGGCAGCGGTGACGCCGCACGCTACTGGGGCAAAAAGAGCCACGTCGAGGTCATCACGTTCCAGCCTACTGTCAGCTATGCCTTCAACGACAAGGTTTCGATTGGCTTCGGTCCGACCATCAACCGCATCAAGGGTGAACTGGGTTCCAACACCCTCAACCCGCGCTCGCCCGGCTTCAATGACGGCGAAGTGAAGATCAAAGGTGACGATACCGCTGTCGGCTACAACGTCGGTATCCTGGTGCAAGCCACCGACCGCACCCGCGTCGGCCTGACCTACCATTCGATGGTCGACTACAAGCTCGAGGGCGACACCAAGGTCAACAACGCCTTGATCGGCCCGTTCAGCGGCAGCAAGTTCGATGCCACGCTGAAGATCAAGACTCCAGAGTCGGTCGACTTCTCGGTCACCCACGAACTGGACGACCAGTGGACCCTGTACGCAGGGAGCACCTGGACGCGCTGGAGCCGCCTGAAAGACATCACCGTCAACAACGAAGTACCTGCACCGCTGGCTGCTCAGTTCGGCACCATTACCGAGGAGCAGAACTGGCACGACACTTGGGCGCACGCCATTGGCGCATCGTACAAGGTGAACAAGGAATGGGTACTGCGTACCGGCTTCTCCGTCGACCAGTCGCCAACCAACAACCACGACCGTTCGCCGCGCATCCCTACGGGTGATCGCAAGGCAGTCAGTTTTGGTGCCGGTTGGAGCCCGAACGACGACATGACCATCGACGTGGCCTACTCCTACCTGTGGGAAGAGGACACCAAGGTCAACCTGGCCAGCCCTACCAAGGGTCGCTACCAGGCCAAGTACGAGAACAGCGCTCACGGTATCGGTGCTTCCCTCACCTACCGCTTCTGATTCGTACCGCTGCATGGAAAACCGCCCTCGTGGCGGTTTTTTTACGCCTGAACCTGCCAGTTGTCGCCCAGCGCATCGCGCAGGTAGTCCATGAACACGCGCACCTTGGCGGTCATGGCGAAACGGTCGGCCAGGCACAGGTAGATATCCATCGGCTCGGTCTGGGCATAGGCCTGACCGTGGTCGCTGTATTCAAACAGCGGCACCAGCGCACCGCTGGCCAGATGCGGCCGGACAATGAACTCGGCGAGCCGGGTGATGCCACCGTCGTTGAGCGCCATCTGGGTCAGGGCATCGATGTCGTCACTGATCAGCACGGTGCCGAATTCCGCTTCAAAACGCAGCCCGTCGCGCATGAACCCCCAACGCAGGAAGCGGCCATCCACGGGGTAGCGAAACACCAGGCACCGATGCTCACGCAATGCTTGGGGCGTGGTGGGCAACCCGGCGCTTGCCAGGTAGCCAGGCGAGGCACAGCAGATGAACGGTATGCGAGCGATGTGCCGTGCCAGCAGGTGATCCTCCAACTGCGGAGTGATGCGCAGGCTGACATCGACATCCTCACGGGCATGGTTGACACGTCGATCAGTCGTTATCAACTCTATCGAAAGCAGCGGGTAGCGGGCGCTGAATGCCGGGATCAGCGGCGCCAGGACATGGCGCCCGAACGCTGAGGTAGAGGCAATGCACAGTCGCCCCTGGGGTTCGCTATCAGGGGTGGTGACAGCCTGCTCGGCCAGGGCCAGATCGCGCTCGATGTGCCTGACGCGGTCATAGTAGAGCGCGCCGGCTGGGGTCAACACCATGCTGCGGGTGGTGCGGCTGATCAGGCGTACCTGCAGGTGCCCTTCGAGGCGTGCGAGGTTCTGGCTGACCGCTGCGGGGGTGAGGCCAAGGTTGCGTGCGCCAGCGGCGATGCTGCCAGCTTCCACGACCTTGATGAAACAGCGGATAGCGTTGAGGAGATCCATGGGGGAACGCTTTTATTCGTAAGAATCTCTTTATAAAGAACTCAGTATTACCGGTCTACAGTTGTTACCTGTTGCATTGCTAACCTGCGGCTCCAACCTCATCAAGGAAATCGCATGAGCAACCTGCCCCAGCCGCGCAGCCTGCGCAAATTGCGCCCAGGTGCAACCCCTTACGTATTCGCGTTCTACATGTCATCCATCATGGCGCTGTTGATGTGCTTCGTCATCACCGCCGCCAACGCGGGAGTCAACCCACAGTATCTGAGCAATGTGCTCAAGGCCTACCAGTTGGCAATGCCAGTGGCATTTGTCTGTGTGCTGATGGTCAGGCCGTTGGTCGTGCGTTTGGTTGCGCTGACGGTGCACCCACATTGACCCAAGTTGCTCTGGCTTGTGCCGTTGCTTCTGCTTCAGGAGGCCGAACGCAGGTCTTGCTCAGGGAGGTGACGCCATGGATGTAGGCCAAGCGCTGCGGCCCAGGAGGGCCCGGTCAGCGCGGTACTTCCAGGCACAAGACCGGAGCAAGAGAACCCCAAGCGCGGGAGCCGGCCTTCAAGGTTGCGAGGCAATCGCCTTGTCAATTGCCGCCCTGAACGCAGGATCATCAGGCTTGGTCAGGCTGGAAAAATTGGCAATCACCTTACCCTTGCGGTCCACCACATACTTGTAGAAATTCCACTTCGGCGCACTGCTCTGCTTGGCCAGCTCCACAAACAGTGGAATCGCATCCTTGCCACGCACCGCCTGGGCCTTGGTCATGGTGAAGGTCACACCGTAATTGGCGTAACACACCTTGGCAGTCTTCTCGCTGTCCGCATCTTCCTGCTTGAAATCGTTGGAAGGCACACCCAGCATCTCCAGGCCCTTCCCGTGATAAGCCTTGTAAGTGGCCTCCAGCCCCTCGAACTGCGGAGCAAAGCCGCAATAGCTGGCCGTATTGACCACTACCAACGGTTTGCCGACAAAACGCTGGCACAAGTCGACCTGCCCCTTGCCCCGCAATTCCGGCAGGCTCCCCTGCAACAACGCCGGGCAATCTCCCGCCCAGGCAGAACCCGCCGCCACCAAAGCCAGCAACGGCATTGTCAACCAATGTGCACGCATCGTTGGGTACTCCTGCAAGACAGTCCAAGAACTTGCAGGGTAGCGCTTAACAAACGCCCATGCCCAGTTGCATCAACGCCATGCCACCCCGATGCCAGCCCCACCACACCAGCGCCAGCAACAGCACGCCAGCGCCAGCCAGCAAGCCACAGGCCCAGTAGCGGTTCATGCCGCCTTGGCCTGCAGCCGAGCGACCGGGCGCTCGCTCACGGGCCAGTTGAGCGCTGCAGCCAGCAAGCTGAGCAGGATCGAAATCTGCCATACCAGGTCGTAGTTGCCCGTGCGGTCATACACCACACCGCCCAACCAGCCCCCCAGAAACGCGCCTAATTGGTGGAACAGGAAAACGATCCCACCAAGCATGGACAGGTTACGTACACCAAACAGGGTAGCCACCGTGCCGTTGGTCAACGGCACAGTAGAAAGCCACAACAAGCCCATGGCGATACCAACCAGATAGGCGCTGAATTCGGTCACCGGCGCCCACAGGAACAGTACGATCACCACTGCGCGTAGCAGGTAGAGCCAGGTGAGCAGGCGCGGCTTGGACATGCGCCCGCCGAGCCAGCCCGCGGTATAGGTGCCCACAATGTTGAACAGCCCGACCAGCGCCAGCACGGTGGTGCCGGTGGTGGCCGCCAGATGCTGATCGACCAGATAGGCCGGCAGGTGCACGCCGATGAACACCACCTGAAAACCGCAGACGAAAAAGCCCAGGGCCAGCAGCCAGAACCCGGAATGCGAGCACGCCTCGCGAAGCGCCTGCCCCAGCGTCTGCTCCACACCATGGCTGGGCAGTGGGCGGTCGCGCAGCATCCCGACGAAGGGCACGATCAGGGCCACCAACAGGCCCAGCACCAGCAAGGCAGCCGACCAGCCCAGCCATTCGATCAGGCCAAGGGTACCCGGCAACATGGCGAACTGACCGAACGAACCGGCAGCGCTGGCAATGCCCATGGCCATGCTGCGTTTCTCTGCCGGGACAGCGCGGCCGACCACGCCCAGAATCACCGAGAACGAGGTGCCGGAGAGGCCAATACCAATCAGCAAGCCGGCACTGAGTGACAGGGACCAGGCCGAATCAGCGGTGCTCATCAGCAACAGGCCTGCGGTATAGAGAATGCCACCGATGATGACGACCCGTGCTGCGCCGAGGCGATCGGCCAACGCACCGGCAAACGGCTGAGCCAGCCCCCAGATGAGGTTCTGCAACGCAATGGCGAAGGCAAACACCTCGCGCCCCCAACCAAAATCGGCGCTCATCGGCGCCAGGAACAGCCCGAACCCATGCCGCACGCCAAGCGACAACGCCAAGATCAACGCTGCCCCCACAAGCACCCAACCGCTGGTTCGCCACACCGAAGTCATTGTTGTTATCTCCAGCACATCGCAAGGTTATGCGGGTATATACCCGCGTTTGGTCGTAGTCGATCAGGCCAGCCGTTCCAGCAAACGCACCAGTTCATCGCGCGGCCCTTCGCCCAGGTGCTCCACCAACCTCTGCTGCGCAACCTCCCACGCCGGGTAGGCGACCCGCAGGCGCGCTGCGCCTGCCTCGGTCAGCAGCACCACACGGTTGCGCTGGTCGTCACCGTCAGTCAAGGCCACCAAGCCCTCCGCCTCCAGGACCCGCAGGTTGCGCCCCAAGGTACTGCGCTCCAGGCCCATGGCCTCGGCCAGGGTGGTGATACTGGGTCGGTCAAGCCGCTGCAGGTGGCGCAGCAGGGAAAACTGGGCGACATTGATACCGAAACCGGCAAGGGCCTCGTCGTAATGTCGGCTTACTCCGCGCGCGGCACGACGCAGATGGGTGCAGATACATTCACTGGTCAACATGGGTACGTGTATATACCCGCAACCTGGACGTTGCAAGCAGTTTCACGGCGCCAACCGCCGGCGGATAGGCTCGAACACCTCCGTGGCGCGCCGCGGGAGGCTGTCCGGGGTACCCTGTTCGATGGCCTGCCAATAGCGCCATGGCACCTTTGCCACGCCCAGTTCGTAATCCATGCCATCCCAACTGTCTTCACGAAAGCTATAAAACGCCCAGTGCAGCTGATTACGCTCCAGCACCGTGAGCACGTCTTCCAGGTATTGCCGACAACCTGGCAGGCGCCGCATGCAGCCAAATTCGCCGACAACCAGCCGTGAACGCGGCACCTTCATCGCATCCACCCACCCCAAGGCTTGAGCGAGGTACTGTTCGACACGCTCACCGTCCCAGTATTGACGTGCGCCCGCGAACGGCACCGGGCCTGGATAGGCGAAAGGCCGCTCACGCGACAAGTTAGGCGCGCTGGTGGCGGCATAGGGCTCGTACATGTGCACGCTGTAGAGCACGCGCTCATCCTGCAGCGGTTCGGGCCAGTAGCTGAACGCATCGGCGCCGGCATACCAGCCAGCATCCACCATGATGGGGGTATGTGTGTCCACCTCGCGAATAGCCGCCAGCAGTTGGCCATACAGCGCTGGCAAGTCTCGCGCACTGCCCCTGGCCTGCCCGTACCAGCGCTGCATCTGCTGTGCAGGGGCATGCTCGGCGAGGCCGCCATGCTTCTCCGGGGCCGGTTCGTTGATCAGGTTATAGGCGGCGACGGCCGGGTGATCCTTCAGTTCACGGGCCAGGTCGCCCCAGAACGTGGCCGCCTGTGACCAGAAGCGTTTGTCCTGCCACAAACGGTCGTCGAACTGGCCCTGGTTGTTCTGCGACCATCGCATGCCCGGCAATGACAGCGGTGCGATGACCACCTTGAGCCCGGCCTGATGAGCACGGTCAAGGGTGTCGCGCAAGCGTTTCAGGTCCGCGGCGGGCAGGCCCTGGTAGTGGTCGGCATCGCCCAGCAGAACGTCACGCTGCGCGGGCTGCCATTTATCGTAGGACAGCCGTACCCAGGTGGCGCCATAGGCGCGCAAGGCCTCGAAGTAGGCCTGGTCGGGCGGCAGACGGTTGAAGCTGTTGCCACCATGGCGGGGGGTGTTCCAGAAGTCGATGAGGTCTGCGGCGCTGGCCAGAGGCGACAACATCGCCAGCAGACTGGCAAGGATCCAGTGATGCATGGGGCCTCCCGGCCAATCGAACAGACAGCCGAGGATAACCCCGCAAGGTCAGGGAAATGGGCACCAATGCATTGCTGAAAATGACTGTACGCGGTCAACTCAACGGGTGAGCGCCAGCCCCAGCAGTACCGTGAGCTCGAGCAACTCCAACAGCGCACCGGCCGTGTCCCCGGTAGTGCCGCCCAGGCGTTGGCACATCAACCGCCGCAACCAGCAGAACACCCCGAGCGCCGCCAGCATTGCCCAGGCCGCCCCCAGCCCGCCAAGCACCAGGCACACCAGCAGGCTGGCCAACAACACCCAGGTTGCCGCAGGGCGCGGCAGGTGCTCGGCCAAAGCCTGCCCCAGGCCGCCTTTGCGCACGTAGGGCGTGCCGAGGAACAATCCAAGCACCGCCGTTCGCCCCAACACTGGCGCCAGCACCAGCAGCGCGCCCGCACCGCGCTCGACCAATACCCACAACGCACAGAACTTCAGCAGCAACACCAGTACCAGGGTCACCACGGCAATCGGCCCGCTGCGCGGATCCTTCATGATCGTCAATGTGCGTTCGCGGTCGCCGAACCCACCCAGCCAGGCATCGGCGCTATCGGCCAAGCCATCCAGGTGCAACGCGCCACTGAGCAGCACCCACAGCGTCAATAACAGCGCCGCGTGCAGAGGCGCTGGCGTCCCTTGCAGCAGGTGGCTCGCCAGCCACAACAGCAGGCCGAAAAGCAGGCCTACCAGCGGGTAGAAAAGCAGCGAGCGACCCATTTCACGAGGCGCGGGCATGCCTGGCAAACGCACCGGCAGGCTGCTGAGAAACTGCAAGGCAATCCAGAACGGCAGCACTCAGCACACCTCCTGCAGCAGGTCGCCGTTCACATCCAATCGCACCAACGCACCATGGCCAACCTCAACCTGCAACAGGTGCGCCCGAGGCAAGCCACGGGCTCGTGCCAGCAGCAGACGCATGACGCCACCGTGGGTGACCAGCAACACGCGCTTGCCCGCATGTTGCTGCCCCAGGCGCTCGATGCCCGCGAGGACGCGGTCGGCGAATGCGCTAACCGGCTCGCCTGCAGGCGGCGTATAACCATAGGGGTCGGCCCAGAAACGCCCCAACTCATCCGCATGGGTTTGCATGAGCTGCAGAGCGCTGCGCCCTTCCCAATCGCCAAAATGCAGCTCTTGCAGGTCGGCCTCCCGCTGCACCGGCAGGCCCAGGCGCGCCCCCAGTTCGTCGGCAAACCGTGCGCAACGCTGCAACGGCGAGCTGACCAGCACCTGCCAAGGCCCTCCGGCGGCCACGGCCTCTCGCATCTGCGCCCAGCCTTTTTCGGTCAAGGCATCGTCGAGGCTGCCACGCAGGCCGCCGCCGTACTCGGTTTCACCGTGGCGCAGCAGGTCGAGGATCATGCCGGCCGATCCGCCACCGCCGCTTCGGCAAACGTCGCCATCTGGCCATGCAGGGCGCAGGCCAGGCGTAACAGCGGCACCGCCAGGGCCGCACCACTGCCCTCGCCCAGACGCAGGCCCAGAGCCAACAGCGGTTCGGCATCCAGGGCAGCGAGCAAGGCCTTGTGCCCTGGCTCGGCGCCCTGGTGGGCGAACAGCAGCCAAGCGCGGCACTGCGGGTTGATACGGACCGCCACCAAAGCGGCAACGCTGCAGATGAAACCATCCACCAGCACCGCGATGCCTTGCTGGGCGCACGCCAGGTAGGCACCTGCCAGGGCTGCGATCTCAAAGCCGCCAACGCAGGCCAGTGCGTGCAGCGGCTCATCGGCACGCAGGCCATGCAGCACCAGGGCGCGCTCGATGACTTCAGCCTTGTGACGCACACCGGCAGGGTCCAGGCCAGTGCCTGGGCCGCTCAGTTCAGTGGCCGGACACGCCAGCAGTGTGCTGGCAAGGGCCGCGGCGGCCGTAGTGTTACCAATCCCCATTTCGCCACCGATGAACAACTGCGCACCGCTATCGGCAGCGCGCCGAGCACTGTCCCGGCCCGCCTGCAGGGCCGCGTGCAATTGCGCCTCAGTCATCGCTGGCTGGTGCGCGAAATTGGCAGTGCCCGCTCCAAGCCGCACGTGGTGCACACCCGGCAGTTCCAGGTGCGGATCGACAGTACCCAGGTCAACCACCTCGAGGCTGGCTTGCAGTTGACGCGCCAGCACGCTGATTGCTGCACCGCCGCCGACGAAATTACGCAGCATTTGCCCGGTGACCGCTTGCGGGTAGGCCGAAATGCCCTCCTGCACCACCCCGTGGTCACCCGCGAACAGTGCGATGGCGACATGCTCCAGGGTCGGCCGTGCACAGCCCTGCAGGCCGGCCAGTTGCACCGCCAGGCCTTCCAGCTGGCCAAGCGACCCGGCAGGTTTCGTCAGCTGCTGCTGACGGGCCTGGGCCAGGTCCATGGCAGCGTTATCGAGGGGTTGGCAGGCGTCACGCCACCAGGGTTGATTCATAGTGCGGGTCCTTTAAGCATAAGAGGCAGGCCGGCCACGGTCAGTACCACGCGCTCGCAGCGCCCGGCAACGGCCTGGTGCAAGCTGCCGGCCTGGTCGACATAGCGCCGTGTCAACTCGCCCATGGGGACGACGCCCAGGCCGGTTTCGTTACTGACCAGGATCACCGTACCGGGCAAGTGCGTCAGGCATTCGAGCACAGCATCGCGCTCCTGGGCCAGGCGCTGGTCGTTTTCAAGCATCAGCAGGTTGGTAAGCCACAGGGTCAGGCAGTCCACCAGCAGGCAGCGCCCTTCGGCGGCCTGGGCGCGCAACACGGCGGCCAGCGCCAGTGGCTCTTCGATCAGCCCCCAGTCAGCCGGCCGACGCGCGCGGTGCAGGCGCACACGCTCGTTCATTTCACCATCGAGCGGCTCGCTGGTGGCGATGTAGGTCACGGGCAGGCCGCTGTCGATCGCCAACTGTTCGGCCAGGCGGCTCTTGCCGGAGCGGGCACCGCCAAGGATAAGGTTGCGCATGTCAGGCGACTCCACACAATTGCCGCAGGTGCGCGGTGTCCAGGTGCTTGTCCACCAGGTCCGCGAGGCGTTCTATGTCCCGCTCACGCAGGGCTTGGTAATCGACCGTCTGCACCTGTTCAAGGCCCGCCCAGCGTAACAGCGCAGCGCACGACTGGCTGCCTTCGAACAGGCCATGCAGGTACGTGGCGAGCACTTGCCCGTCAGCACTGATGGCCCCATCAGCACGGCCACCGGCCAACTGCACGGCAGGGTGCGCCAAGGCAGGGCCTGTGGTGACGCCGGCATGGATTTCATAACCGGCCACTGGCGATTGCTCAAGGCTCAACGTACCGGCCACGTTGCGCAGTTGCTTTTCTGCCTCGAGCACGGTGGCGTAGTCAAACAGGCCAAGCCCCGGGCTTGATCCGGCAGGCCCTTCCAGACCAAGCGGGTCGTGCACCTCAAGGCCAAGCATCTGCAGGCCACCGCAGATCCCGATCAGCTTGCCGCCATAGCGCAGGTGCCGCGCGATGGCCTTGTCCCACCCGCGCTCGCGCAGTTGTGCCAGGTCGCCACGCACGCTTTTGGAGCCGGGCAGGATGATCAGGTCGGCGGCCGGAATCGGTTGCCCAGGGCCGATGAACTGCAGGTCTACCTGTGGGTGCAGGCGCAGCGGATCGAAATCGGTGTGGTTGCTGATGCGCGGCAGCACCGGGACGATCACCTTGAGCACGCGCTCATCCTTGGTGCCCTGACGCATATCGATACCGTCCTCGGCCTCCAGGTGCAGGTCGCTGACATAGGGCAACACACCCAGAACCGGTTTGCCGGTGCGCTGCTCCAGCCAGTCCAAGCCCGGCTGCAGCAGCGCGATGTCGCCACGGAAACGGTTGATGACAAACCCTTTCACCCGCGCCTGCTCACTTGGCGACAACAACTCAAGGGTGCCGACCAGGTGGGCAAAAACCCCACCGCGGTTGATGTCGGCGACCAGGATTACCGGGCAGTCGACCGCCTCGGCAAATCCCATGTTGGCGATGTCGCCGGCGCGCAGGTTGATCTCCGCCGGGGAGCCAGCGCCTTCTACCATCACCACGGGGTAGGCATCACTGAGGCGCTGGTGGGAGGCCAGCACCGCCTGCATGGCGATAGCCTTGTAGTCGTGATAGGCCACCGCGTTCATGCTGGTGACCGCCCGGCCATGGATGATCACTTGAGCGCCGGTGTCGCTGTTGGGCTTGAGCAGTACCGGGTTCATGTCGGTGTGCGGGGCCAGCCGACAGGCCTGGGCCTGCACCGCCTGGGCCCGGCCGATCTCACCGCCGTCGGCCGTCACGGCGCTGTTGAGTGCCATGTTCTGCGGCTTGAACGGCACCACGGCAACGCCCTGGCGCAGCAGCCAGCGGCACAGGGCAGTGACCAGCGTGCTCTTGCCAGCATCGGAGGTGGTGCCTTGCACCATGAGGGTGGTCATGCCATTTCCTTCTGATAAGCGAGCAGCGCCTGGGCCAGGCGCTGCTCATCCGCCGAGCACGCGGGCAGGCCCAGGCGGACGGCAAGTGGCTGCTCGAACAAGCGCACCAGGATGCCGCGACGGGCGAGAAACTCATGCAACGCCGCGGCGTGCTCGCTGCGCACGTACTGGAACAGGTCGCAACCGCCGCTGGGGGCCAGGCCTGCGCGCTGCAACAACGTGGCCAGCCGCTGGCTGGCCTGCGCGCATCGGCTTATCTGGGCCTGGTGTGCGGCCCGATCGGCGAAACAGCGCTGAGCCAGCACCCGGGTGGGGCCACTGACTGTCCAGGGTCCAAGAGCATCGGCCAACCGATGCAGCAAGGGCAGCTCAGCAACAACACAACCCAGGCGCACACCGGCCAGGCCAAAGAATTTGCCGAACGAGCGCAGCACGATCAGGCCCGGCCGCTCAGCGCAGTCGACCACGCTGTACTCGGGGGTGTTGTCCATGAATGCTTCGTCCACCAACAGCCAGCCGCCACGCGCAGCCAGGCGAGCATGCCAGGCGAGCAGGCGTTCACGAGAGATGCGGCAACCGGTGGGGTTGTTCGGGTTGACCAGCACCAGCACGTCGAGCTCGTCGAGGCAGGCTTCGATTTGGGTTTCATCCAGCTCGACCAGGGTGTGCCCTGCCCGCCGCCAGGCATGTGGATGCTCGGCATAACAAGGCGACATCACGCCTACGCGGCTGCTCGGGCGCAACAGCGGCAATGCCTGAATCGCCGCCTGGGAACCGGCGACCGGGAGCAGTTGGCGGGCCCCGTAATAGCGGCGCGCCGCGTCTTCGAGGCCATCTTCCACCTCTGGCAAGCGAGCCCAGGCGTCCACGGGGATCGGTGGAATCGGGAAGGGCCACGGCGCGATGCCGCTGGACAGGTCGAGCCAGGCTTCACGGGCAATCCCGTACCGTTGGACAGCGCGCAGCAAACGGCCTCCGTGTTCAAGCATTGAGGTACGCTCCCAGGCAGATCACGAGCAGCCACAGCCACACGCTGCGCTGCACCAGGCTCCAGCCACGCTCGATGGCATCGGCATCAGCCATGGGGCCCTCCCCCAGGCGAGGGCGCTCATGCAGTTCACCGTGGTATACCGCCGGCCCGCCGAGCTCGACCCCCAGCGCTCCAGCGCCTGCCGCCATCACCGGCCCGGCGTTGGGGCTGTCCCACAAGGGCCCCTGCTTGCGCCAGCAGGCCAGCGCCAGGCGAGTCTTGCCCAGCAGCGCATAGGTCAGCGCCACCAGCCTGGCGGGAATATAGTTGAGCACATCGTCGATGCGCGCCGCGCACCAGCCGAAACGCTCGAAGCGTTCGTTGCGGTAGCCCCACATGGCATCCAACGTATTGCTCAGGCGATACAGCACCACGCCGGGCGCCCCCGCCACGATGAACCAGAATAACGCGGCGAACACTGCATCGCTGCCGTTCTCCAGTACCGACTCAGTCGCAGCCCTGGCCACGGCAGGCTCATCCAGCTCGCGGGTTTCACGGCTGACCAGAAAGCCGACGCGGCGGCGCGCCTCCTCCAGGTCGCCCTGGCGCAGGGCGCTGGCAACCGGCACCACGTGTTCACCCAGGCTGCGCAAACCCACGGCGCAATACAGCGCCAGCACGTCCACCAGCCAACCAATGTAGGGCAGCCAGGACAGAATCAGCGCCAGCAAGGTCAGGGGCACCACGGCCAGGAACCACGCGCTGACGCCGTGGCTGCGCCAGCCGCGCCCGCCCGCGTTCAGGCGCCGCTCCAGGCTCGACGCCAAGTTGCCAAAGGCCACCAAGGGATGGCGCCGTTGCGGCTCACCGAACAACGCATCCAAGGCCACCCCGGCCACGGTCAGCAACGCCACGCTCATGGGTGCTCTCCCCAGTGGTTTTCATAGAGCAGGTCGCTCAATGGCCGTTCCTCGGCCCAGTGTTCCATGACCAGCATCGGTGCTGGATAGAATGCAGTCACAGGCCCCAGGCACAGTATCGCCACCGGTTTGGCCCCCGCAGGCATACCCAGCAGCTCGCCCAGCGCCTGCGGATCGAACAGGGACACCCAGCCCAGACCCAACCCTTCGGCACGGGCCGCCAGCCAGAGGTTTTGTATGGCGCAGGCCAGCGAGGCAAGGTCCATTTCCGGCAGGGTCCGGCGGCCAAAAATGTGCGGTTCGCGGTTGTCCATCAGCGCCGCCACCAACAGTTCGGCACAGTCGTTGATGCCTTCGACCTTGAGCGTCATGAACGCATCGCTGCGCTCGCCCAGGGCGTGTGCCGTGCGTACGCGCTCCTGCTCGACCAATGCCTGAATGCGCCCGCGCAGGTCGCTCTGGGTAATGCGAATGAAACGCCAGGGCTGCATCAGGCCAACGCTGGGGGCCTGATGGGCTGCGCCGAGCAGGCGGCCCAGCAGGTCAGGGGCAACGGCACCACCGGCGAAGTGGCGCATGTCACGGCGCTCACCAATGGCTCGGTAGACGGCGGCGCGCTCGGCGTCACTGAAGGCATGTTCGCTCATGGTCGCAACAACGCCGCCGCCGCATCAGGGTTGGAAGGGAAATAAAAATGCACATACGAGGCTGTCAGGCGACCCCGGCGGTACACCGCTTCGTTGCCACGCCCACCATTGGGGCTCAGGCCGCGGGCGATGGGTTCGAGGGCGGTGCTGGTCAGCGAATGATGGTAGGTGTGCCCGCGCAGGGTGCCCTCCGGCAGCTCCACCGCTTGCAGTGCAAGGGCCGCCAGGCGCTTCTGCATAACGGCTTCGCCCGGCAGCAGGCCGAGCAGCTCGGCACGCTCACCGGCAACGTCGGTCAGGGCATCGAGCAGGTACAACATGCCGCCACATTCGGCCAGCAGAGGTTTGCCTGCGCCGTGGTGGGCGCGGATCGCCTGGCACATCGGCGTATTGGCCGCCAGTGCGTGGTGGTGCAGTTCAGGGTAACCGCCGGGCAGGTACAGGCTATCCACTGCTGGCAGCTCACGGTCGTGCAACGGTGAGAAGAATGCCAGTTGCGCGCCCAGGTTGCGCAGCAGGTCAAGGTTGGCGCCGTAGGTGAAGGCAAACGCCTCATCCTTCGCCACGCCAATGCGCACCCCGGCCAGCGGCGTGGCACACGGCTGCGGCTCGGCTTCGGCGAAGCCCACAGGGGGTGGCAAGGCTGCGTCGCAACTGTCCCCCAGCGCCTGCGCGGCGGCATCCAGGCGTGCATCCAGGTCGTTCAACTCACTGGCCTGTACCAGCCCCAGGTGGCGGCTGGGCAGCTCGATCCCACGCTCGCGCGACAGCCCGCCATACCAGCGCAAGCCTTCGGTCAGGCTACCCTCAAGCAGTTGAGCATGGCGCAGGCTACCCACCCGGTTGGCCAGTACACCGGCGAACGGCAGGTCAGGCTGGTAGCGCGCCAGCCCCAGGGCCAGCGCGCCGAACGTCTGGGCCATGGCGGTGCCATCAATCACCGCCAGCACCGGCACGCCGAAGTGGCGGGCCAGGTCGGCGCTCGAGGGCGTGCCGTCGAACAAACCCATCACCCCCTCGATGAGGATCAGATCGGCCTCGCCCGCCGCTTCCCACAACAGGCGACGGCTTTCCTGCGCGCCAATCATCCACAGGTCGAGTTGATAAACCGGCGCCCCACTCGCCCGCTCCAGGATCATTGGGTCGAGAAAGTCCGGCCCGCACTTGAACACCCGTACCTTGCGCCCCAGGTTGCGGTGCAGACGTGCCAGGGCCGCGGTAACGGTGGTCTTGCCCTGGCCGGAAGCCGGCGCGGCAATCAGTACGGCCGGACAATGTCGCGCGTGGCTCACAGTTCGACGCCCTTCTGCGCGCGGATGCCCGCCTGAAAGGCATGCTTGAGCATGCCCATCTCGGTGACGGTATCCGCCAGTTCGATCATTTCGGCCTTGGCCGCACGCCCCGTGACGATGACATGCTGCATGGGCGGACGCGCCTGGATATCCGAAAGTACCTGATCGAGGTCGAGGTAGCCGTGCTTCAGCGCAATGTTCAACTCATCGAGCACCACGAACTGTACGCTTGGGTCTTGCAGCAACTGCCGCGAAACCACCCAGGCCGCTTCGGCGGCGGCGATGTCACGCTGGCGGTCCTGGGTTTCCCAGGTGAAGCCCTCGCCCATCACGTGGTAACGCACCTGTTCGGGGAAGCGGCGGAAGAACAGCTCTTCGCCGGTACTGTTGCGCCCCTTGATGAACTGCACCACGCCGCACTGCATGCCGTGGCCCAAGGCGCGGGCCAGCATGCCGAACGCCGAACTGCTTTTGCCTTTGCCGTTGCCGGTCAGGACCAGCAGCAGCCCGCATTCGTTAGGGGAATTGGCGATACGCTCGTCGATGATCGCCTTCTTGCGCTGCATGCGCGCCAGGTGGCGTTCGTCGCGTTCGGTGGGTTCGCTCATGAAGGTTCTCCGCAGGCTGACGCCACGCGAAGAAGCGGCGACAGGTCGATAGACAGGCAGACGGGGAACGCGCAGGGGCCGTGGCCGGGATGCCACGGTGCACCGCGCATCACCCTCCGTGATGCCGTTGGCAGTGACAGGCCGGTCTCCGGGCTCGTGAGCGGGCCTTTGGCCCAAGCCTGCGCGCCTTCCCGGGTGCGTGCACCCAGTGGCCCTGCGCGGCCTTCGACTCACCTACCGTTGCGGGGGCAGCGCCGGGATCGCACCTTGTGGCGCCCACCGGCTTCCCAGTTTCACCCTGCCCAGACGGGGCTGGCAGGGCACCTGAAACACGCCGCGAAGGTTAGAGGGTTGCACCGGGAGCGTCAATCGAACAGGGCCGAATTAGCCCGTATCAATGGCCGATCCGTCAGCTTGTGCCACACTGACAGCAAGTGATATCACATGGCTATCACCGTAGCGCTGAACGCGATCATAACGATAAAGGAGAGCGCAGCATGCAAGGCCAACTCATCAACAACCCGCGCCTGGAGTTCCTCAGACCGGTACTGGAGCGCTGGGTCGATTGCATCGACCGCTTCAACCAGTACGCCGGTGATGCCGACGCCGCTTACTGGCATGGCGCCGCCGCCAACGCTGGCGTGCTCGCAGCGGCAGCGTGGCAGGCCGAACTGGCGGCGCTGCAGCAGTTTCCAAGCAAGAAACAACGGGACGAGGGCGAGCGCGAAGGGCGTTGCGACCTGGCAATCGTCAGCGCCGACGAGGCACTTTACCTGAGCATCGGCCAGCGCTGGCCAAAGCTTGCCCGACTGGACGCGGCCACCGCCCTGCAAGAAACCGCCGCTCAGGCCCGCCAGGTGGCCTACTCCAGCCAGCTGAAAGCCGGCGCGCTGTTCGTCAGCCCATGGAAGGCTGGCCAGCATGCCAGCCCAGAAGAACTGCAGGACTGGGTCGATGATTTACAGAAGCACTCCGCCTGCGCCATTGCCTGGTACTTCCCCTACGCGTACCGCAAGCTGCACAACGAATTGGGACACTATTTCCCCGGGGTAGCACTGCTGCTCAAGCAGGCCTGAACCACCGCCGTCAAACCACGCTCTGATCATTAAAGCGTAACGTTTGAGGGCGGCGAACATGAAACGCATCGGCATCGTCTTACCGTGGCTGTTCGGCGCCTGTCTGACAGGGTGTGGCGACACTGCCTTGCTGAGTGTGGATGACGGCAGCGGCACCTCGCCACAACTGCCCGCCCCCCACAAGACCTTGCTCCCAACGGTCAATATCGCCCCCGCCGTCGGCTGGCCGGGCGGTGCCAAGCCGAAAGCCGCCACCGGCCTGCAGGTGGTGGCCTTTGCCGACAAGCTCGACCATCCGCGCTGGCTCTACGTGCTGCCGAACGGTGACGTTCTGGTGGCTGAAACCAACGCCCCACCCAAACCCGATGACGGCAAGGGCATACGTGGGTGGATCATGGGCAAGGCAATGCAGCGGGCCGGAGCAGGCGTGCCCAGCGCCAACCGCATTACCTTGCTGCGTGACGCCGACCATGATGGCGTTGCTGAAATACGCACCACGTTCCTCGACGGACTCAACTCACCGTTCGGCATGGCCTTGGTCGGCAATGACTTCTATGTTGCCGACACCGACAAGCTGCTGCGCTTTCACTATCCGCCAGGCGCCACCCAGCTTCGCGAGCACGGAACGCAGGTCGTCGCGTTGCCTGGGGGCCCCCTGAACCATCACTGGACCAAAAATGTGATTGCCAGTGCCGATGGCAAGCACCTGTATGTGACGGTGGGTTCCAACAGTAACGTAGGGGAAAACGGCCTCGACCAGGAACAGGGCCGTGCAGCGATCTGGGACGTCGATGCCGCCACTGGCGCACATCGGCTCTATGCATCAGGCCTGCGCAACCCCAATGGGTTGGCCTGGGAGCCACGCACCGGCCGGCTGTGGACGGCAGTCAACGAGCGGGACGAGATTGGCAGTGACCTGGTGCCTGATTACATCACCTCGGTCAAAGAGGGCGGTTTCTATGGCTGGCCGTACAGCTACTACGGCCCACACGTCGATAAGCGCGTACAGCCGCAAGATCCGCAAAAGGTCGCACAGGCATTGGTCCCGGACTATGCGGTAGGCCCGCATACCGCCTCATTGGGCTTGGCATTCGCCCAGCCGCAGACGTTGCCAGCGCCCTTCGACCGCGGTGCATTCGTGGGCCAGCACGGCTCGTGGAACCGAAAGCCACACAGCGGCTACAAGGTCATTTTCGTGCCGTTTGACAGCACAGGGAAACCAGTCGGCAAACCACTCGATCTGCTCACCGGCTTTCTGGACAGTAATGGCAAGGCAATGGGCAGGCCGGTTGGGGTAGCCACTGACCCACGCGGCGGCCTCCTGGTGGCCGATGACGTCGGCAACGTCGTGTGGCGGGTGAGCAAGGCGCCGTAGCGCCTGATGCTCAGGGGTTCTGCGCCAGGTGCCCCTGGGGGATAACCCTTTTGGCCTGCAGGTAGGCCTTGGACCAGTAGCTGTTGGACAGGTAATCCAGGCGCACCGTACCCCCTGTGGAGGGCGCATGCACGAAGCGCCCTTCACCTACGTAGATCCCGGCGTGGCTGACCTGCGAGCCGCCACTGGTGGCAAAGAACACCAAGTCGCCGGACTGCAGCGCGTTGATGTTCACCGTCGGCGCCCGCATCACGATCATTTCGCGGGTCGAGCGCGGCAGGCTGATACCTGCAGCATCGCGGTAGACATAGCCAATCAAGCCGCTGCAATCAAAACCAGAGTCGGGGGTATTGCCACCCCATCGGTACGGCGTACCCACCAGCCCGATGGCGCGAATAAGCACGTCGTCGGCAACCGGGGAAACACTCGGTTGGCTATAGGTAACCTGAGGCTGCACCACGGGCGCCGGTGCAGGAGCACGGCTGGAGCAGGCAGCAAGTGATGCCACCAGGGAAAGAAATACGAAGCGCGCCATCATCGTCATGGCCAGAACTTCCTGTCTAAGACCGCACGACCGCAGCCGAAAAGAGTTGAGAATTTAGATTAGACGCTTTCTGTAAATGCGCACGGCGGCGAGCTTTTTTTCAAGCATCGCCGCCGCGGCAGGGTACATCATTTGGCCATCAGTTGCGCGCGATATTGGTAGTCGGCGCCATCGCCAAGGCACGCTTGGCTTCGATGAAGGTCTTGCTCCAGTAGCGATCACCGAGGTTGTCGATGCGTACGCCACCGCTGCGGCGGCTGCTGGAGTGGATGAACTGGTTGTCACCCAGGTAGATACCGGCGTGGCTGACCCGGCCACGGCCATTGGTGCTGAAGAACAGCAAGTCGCCTGGCTTGAGCTTGTTGCGGGCAACCTTGGGCGCATCGACGTTGATCATCTCGCGGGTCGAACGCGGCAGGTTCATGCCCGCCTCCTCGCGGAACAGATAACCGATGAAACCACTGCAGTCGAAGCCGGACGCTTCCGAGGTACCACCGAAGCGGTAGCGGGTGCCGATCAACGACATGCCGCGCTCGAGGATACTGTCCGCCAGCACAGGCAGCTGGTAGGGCTTGCTGCTGGAGAATGCCTCCAGGTCATCTTCAGTGGCCAGCTCTTCCTGTTCGCCGAATACCGACGAAGCCGAGGCTTTGGCCTTGGTCACCGACTGGGTGGCGACCGGGGTGTGCTCCTGAGTCTGGGAAACCGGGCTTTGAGCCGCGCAGCCAAACAGCAGGGTCACGAGTGCGAGTGGCACGAGGGGTGCGAAGCGCTTTAGCATGGGCACGACCGTGTCTGTAATCCTTTAGAAGGGGGAAACTATGCCTTCTATCGGGACCATTTGCAAATTTTATCGAAAAAGATGTGACTTTTTTGTTTTACCGCTCAAAGCCCCGTATTTACGGGCTTACCAGCCGAGCGTTTCCTTCAGGAATGGGATGGTCAGCTTGCGTTGCGCCTGCAACGAAGCCTGATCGAGGCGCTCGAGCAGGTCGAACAGCGCGCTCATGCTGCGCGTGCCACGGGTGAGGATGAAATGCCCGACTTCGTCTGTCAGGTGCAGCCCGCGGCGCGAGGCGCGCAGTTGCAGGGCGCGCAGTTTGTCTTCGTCGGACAGCCCGCGCATCTGAAACACCAACGCCAGGGTCAGGCGGGACTTGAGGTCGGGCAGCTTGATCGGCAGTTCACGGGGCGAGGCCGAAGCCGCCAGCAGCAGTCGCCGGCCACTGTCACGCAGGCGGTTGAACAGGTGGAACATGGCCTCCTCCCAATCAGCCTTGCCAGCGATGACATGCAGATCGTCGATGCACACCAGCTCGTACTGGGCCAGGTAGTCGAGCAGTTCCACGCCGCGGTCGAGCAACTGGGCCAGCGGCAGGTAGACGGCAGGCTCGCCGCGCTGCTGGAAACGGTGCGTGGCAGCTTGCAGCAGGTGGCTGCGACCGACACCCTGCTTGCCCCACAGGTAGATGAGGCTCTCGGTCCAGCCGGCGTCGGCTTCGCATAGCCGCTCGACGTAACCCAATGCCGCAGCATTGGCGCCCGGATAGTAGTTGATGAAGGTGGCGTCATCGCGCAGGCGCACACCCAGGGGCAACTGGATCGGTGGTTTCATGCTCGCGGGCGGTCGGGAGACCACAGGGGGCCTTTGGTGAACGGTGCGCAAAGTCTATACCTGCAACGCCGGAGGCACAATCGCACAGGCGCAGAGCACAAGCAAAATCAACGAGTTGCGCCGTATAAGGCGCTGCCTCGCCACCCTCGCGCCGTGGTGCCGTCGCAAGGGAGACGCAGCGGCCAAGGCTTACAACTCAGGGTCGACGTCCCCTGCATACATGTCGGATTCCTTGTACAAATCATGCACATGCCGCAGCAGCACCATGATCACCGCAGCCACAGGCAAGGCCAGGAGCACACCGGTGAAACCGAACAGCTCGCCGCCGGCGAGGATGGCAAAAATCACGGCCACCGGGTGCAGGCCGATACGGTCACCCACCAGCAGCGGCGTCAGCACCATGCCTTCCAGCGCCTGGCCGACCATGAACACCGCCACGATGCCGAGCATGGGGTACAGGTCACCGCCAAACTGGAACAGCCCCGCCACCAAGGCCGCACCAATGCCGATGATAAAGCCCATGTACGGCACGATGGCGGCCAAGCCTGCAAGCATGCCAATCAGCAGCCCCAGCTCCAGCCCTACCAGCATCAAGCCAGCAGAATAAATGACACCGAGCGCCAGCATCACCAGCAACTGGCCACGCACGAATGCCCCCAGCACTTCATGGCACTCGCCCGCCAGCTCTACCACCTGCGGCTCACGTTGACGCGGCAGCAAGCTGCGTAGCTTGGCCATCATCACGTCCCAGTCACGCAGCAGGTAGAAACCCACCACCGGAATAAGCACAAAGTTGGCCAGCCAGGCGATCAGCGCCAGGCTCGAGGCTGTGGCCTGGGACAGCACCACGCCGACGATGTCTGTGGTCTGACCCATGTGTTCGCCAATGGCGGCCTTGATCTTGTCGAACTTCCAGAAGCCATCGGCCAGGCCCAGACGGTGCTGCACCCACGGCAGCGCCACATGCTGCAGCCAGTCGAGCATCTGCGGCGCCAGTTCGTACAGGCGCACCAACTGCTTGGCCAGCATGGGGACCAGTACCAGCAGCAAGGCGAGCAAGATCAAGGTGAACAGGGCGAAAACCACCACCACACCCCAGGTACGCGACAACCCCAGGCGCTCGAGGCGGTCGACCAACGGGTCAGCCAGGTAGGCCAGGAGAATGCCGACCAGGAACGGTGTGAGAATGTTGTGCAGGCTATACAGCAGTACAGCCAGCAGAAGGGCTGCCCCCAGCCAGATCCAGCGACGGGTATCGATCATGGTTACCACTCCTTACCAGCGAAAACGCAGACCGTCGAACGGCTTGGCTGCAGGTTGGGCGGTTGCAGGTTGCTCCTGCGATGGCCCTGGCGCAGGGGCCGCTGGCGCGACTGGTGCCGGTTCGTCCGGCAACTCCTGCAACTTGGCCAGGCCAAGCTGGGCGCGCAACTGATCGCGGTTGGCGGTCACGCCATAGGTCAGCGTGTTGCCCTCGGCCATCTGCAGGCGCGGCCCGAACGGCTCGAGCACGCGACTGAGCTCGGCATAGCGCTGCAGGTTCATGCCCTGCACCTGCACCTGCAACTGGCTGCTGGCGCCCGGCCGGGTCACGTAGCGCGGCGCCATGCGGTTGCTCACCGCCAGCATCACCGCGTCGGCCAGGGCGGCCTGGTCGGCACCTTCAGCAGTCCCTTGCTCGCGCTGGTCGCCTTGCCACAACTGCCATTTGCCTTGCCATTTGCCGTCGGCGTCCTGTGCATGCACCGCCAGCAGCGCATCGGCGCCGTAGCGCTCGGCCGCTTCGCGCAGTGGCCCAGGGTCGTTGCCTTCGAGCTGCTTGGCGTTGGCCACCAGTTGCTCCTGCAGGTCGGCCAACGGCAAGCGCAGCGGCAGGCCACGGTGCTGGGCAGCGAGGCGCAGGGGCTGGGCACTGGCCTGGCCATCACCGACCAGATTGCTGCCTTCGACACTGTCGTTGAGCCACCAACCCAGAATGGACGGCCGGTTGCTCCCCCACAGCGCCAGCCCGGCCTTGCGCAACGCCCGTTCGGTGCTGCCCGGGTCGAACTCGACCAGTACCGACTCCGGCGGGCCGGCCTCGGTGCCGACCTGGTTGATGATCTGTTGTGGGTCCTTGCGCAGTTCGCCCAGCGCTGGGTTTTGTACCGCCTTGGGGTCGCCGGTCAGGCGCAGCACCAGGGTATCGAATGCCTTCACGGTGGCTGCAGTACGGGCTTCGGCGCCCTGCCCCGCGACCGGTTCGCGCACCTGATAAAGGCCAGAAACGTTTTCGGCCTGGGCGGCCAGCGTGACCAGGGCCAGGCAACTGCCTGCCAGGATGTTGAAAAAGCGCATGGAGGATTCCTGTCCAGAAAACAAGGAGCAACGGGCTGCTACGTGCTGGCTGTGTGACCGCCACGGGGCAACGATTGCTCCCTCGCACGGCGCATTTTGCGCCATCGCCTTTCCTATACCTTATACAGCCACCTGCACGGCAACCAGTCGAAGCCCGTGAAAGGATGTTTTTTAATGCTTTAGTGCCCTGCCCGTCGGCCTGAGGATGGCCGCTGCACGGCAACCCTGATAAAATCGCGCGCCTTCACAGACTCTGACGTTTCAGGCAGCCGCCGCTTCCCAGCCGGCCTTGGCCGTCACGGTCGTTTTTACGAATCCCTCCCTCTTAAAGGCCTGGATCAATGAGCAAGCAACCCTCCCTGAGCTACAAGGACGCCGGTGTAGACATCGACGCCGGCGAAGCACTGGTCGAACGCATCAAGGGCGTGGCAAAGCGCACCGCACGCCCTGAAGTCATGGGTGGCCTGGGCGGCTTCGGCGCCCTCTGCGAGATCCCGGCCGGCTACAAACAGCCTGTACTGGTCTCTGGCACCGACGGCGTCGGTACCAAACTGCGCCTGGCGCTGAACCTGAACAAGCACGACAGCATCGGCCAGGACCTGGTCGCCATGTGCGTCAACGACCTGGTGGTCTGCGGTGCCGAGCCGCTGTTCTTCCTCGATTACTACGCCACCGGCAAGCTCAACGTCGACGTGGCCGCCACCGTGGTCACCGGCATCGGCGCCGGCTGTGAACTGGCAGGTTGCTCGCTGGTGGGCGGCGAAACCGCCGAAATGCCTGGCATGTACGAAGGTGAAGACTACGACCTGGCCGGTTTCTGCGTGGGCGTGGTGGAAAAAGCCGAAATCATCGACGGCTCCAAGGTTGCCACCGGCGACGCGCTGATCGCCCTGCCCTCGTCCGGCCCGCATTCGAATGGCTACTCGCTGATCCGCAAGATCCTCGAAGTGTCCGCGACCGACATCGAAAACACCCAGCTCGACGGCAAGCCGCTGACCGACCTGCTGATGGCGCCGACCCGCATCTACGTCAAGCCACTGCTCAAACTGATCAAGGACACCGGCGCCGTCAAGGCCATGGCCCACATCACCGGCGGCGGCCTGCTGGACAACATCCCGCGCGTTCTCCCAGACAACGCTCAGGCGGTGATCGACGTGGCCAGCTGGCAGCGCCCGGTGGTGTTCGACTTCCTGCAGGAAAAAGGCAATGTCGATGAGCACGAAATGCACCGTGTGCTGAACTGCGGCGTGGGCATGGTCATTTGCGTGGCCCAGGACCAGGTCGAAACCGCCCTGAACGTACTGCGCGCAGAAGGCGAGCAACCTTGGGTCATCGGCCGCATCGAACAGGCCGCCGAAGGCGCTGCCCAGGTCGAGCTGCAGAACCTCAAGGCACACTGATGCCGAGCAAGCCCTGCAATGTCGTGGTACTGCTGTCGGGCTCCGGCAGCAACCTGCAAGCCTTGATCGACAGCAGTTGTGGCGCGGACAGCCCGGTGCGCATCGCTGCGGTGATTGCCAACCGCGCCGATGCCTACGGCCTGCAACGGGCCGCAGCGGCCGGTATCGCCACCGAGGTGCTCGAGCACACCGGTTTCGACGGCCGTGAAGCCTTCGATGCGGCGCTGATGGCACGCATCGACGGCTTTGCGCCAGACCTGGTGGTGCTGGCCGGCTTCATGCGTATCCTCAGTGGCGGCTTCGTGCGCCACTATCAGGGCCGCCTGCTCAACATCCACCCGTCGCTGCTACCCAAATACAAGGGCCTGCATACCCACCGCCGGGCACTGGAGGCAGGCGACGCCGAGCATGGCTGCAGCGTACACTTCGTCACCGAGGAACTCGATGGCGGCCCCCTGGTCGTACAGGCAGTGGTGCCGGTGGCGCCAGGCGACACGGTTGAAAGCCTGGCCCAGCGGGTACACCATCTGGAACACCAGATCTACCCATTGGCAGTGCACTGGTTTGCCGAAGGCCGCTTGCGCCTGGGCGAACAGGGTGCGTTACTGGATGGCCAGCCATTGCCGGCCAGTGGTCACTTGATCCGACCCTAGGAGAATATATGCGTCGCGCCCTGCTCTTGGCTCTCGCCGTGCTCGCCCTGCCCCTTCAGGCAGCTGACCTCAAGCCTTTCTCGGCCAGCTACACCGCCGACTGGAAGCAACTGCCCATGAGCGGTACTGCCGAGCGTAGCCTGGTCAAGAATGCCAACGGTACCTGGGACCTTAATTTCAAGGCTTCCATGATGATTGCCAGCCTGACCGAACAAAGCTCCCTGCGCCTGGACAACGATACCCTGCTGCCGCAGAAGTACCACTTCGAGCGCGGCGGCCTGGGCAAGGCCAAGAAAGTCGACCTCACGTTCGACTGGAACAGCAAGAAAGTCACTGGCACTGACCGTGGCGATGCCATCAACCTGCCGCTTAACCGCGGCGTGCTGGACAAGTCTTCCTACCAGCTGGCACTGCAGCATGATGTGGCCGCCGGCAAAAAGAGCATGACCTACCAAGTGGTGGACGGTGACGAGATCGACACCTACGACTTCCGCGTGCTCGGCACCGAGAAGGTCACCACCAAGACTGGCCAGGTCGATGCCGTGAAGGTCGAGCGTGTTCGCGACCCAAGCCAGAGCAAGCGCATCACCGAGCTGTGGTTTGCCAAGGACTGGGACTACCTGCTGGTGCAGTTGCGTCAGGTCGAGACCGACGGCAAGGAGTATGTGATCGTGCTGCAGGATGGCACGGTCGATGGCAAGTCGGTAAAGGGTAACTGAACCGCCACAGCCCGCAGCATCCAAAGCCCCGCCTTGTGCGGGGCTTTTTTGCACCTGAAGCGCGGCGCCGCTTCATGAAACTTGTTTCATCGCTGTTTTATTTACTTAGCCTGCTAACAAACTCTATAAAGAAGGTGTGCGACACAGTGTCGCAACCAACTGGAAAGTGGAGTTTAACGATGACAGTCCAAGTAACCGAACGCGACGAATCGAAAATGTCCCACGAAGGCCTGGCCGCTGGCGTGCGGATCTGGGATGTGCACCAGCAGGGCCAATTGGTCGGGATGTTCCACAATGAACATGAAGCCCACCAGTACCGGGTTGAGCTTGAAGTCCTGGAAAACCAGCGCACCACGCAATGACACAGACTTCTCAAAGAAAACCCCGCCTAGGCGGGGTTTTTCGTGTTTACCACATCAGATCGTCAGGGATCTTGTAGGCCGCGTACGGATCATCTTCGTCCGCTTCCTCGACATGGGTGTTGAGCAGCAGGATACGATGAGGGTCGCGCTCCTGAATCTTCACCGCCGCCTCGCGGGGGATCACCTCGTAGCCGCCGCCATGGGACACGATCGCCAGCGCACCGTTGCTCAGCTTGCTGCGCATCAAGGCATTGACAGCAATGCGCTTGACCTTCTTGTCGTCGACGAAGTTGTAGTAGTCCTCGGTGTTGAGCTTGGGCAGGCGGGTCGCTTCGATCAACTGCTTGACCTGCGCGGCACGGGCTTTCTGCTCGGCCTTTTCCTGCTGCTGACGGTTGAGTTCCTGGTCACGCTTGGCCTTTTCGGCCATCGCTTCCTTGGCCAGACGCTGCTGGCTGTCGTCAACTTCGACCTGGCCTTTGTGTTCCAGGCGTTTCTGTTTCTTCTCGGCCTTATTGGCCTGGGAGACCTGTTTCTGGTTGACCAGACCGGCCTTGAGCAATTGATCGCGAAGGGAAAGACTCATGAATGTTCACTCACTTATGCAGCCACTCAGCCGCAGCTGGGCAGGTTCTTTTCCTGACGTTTGGCTTCTCCCCAAAGGGCGTCCAGCTCGTCAAGGTTACAATCTTCAATCGGTCGGCCACTGTCGCGCAATGCCTGCTCGATAAAGCAAAAACGCCGCTCGAACTTGCGATTGGCGCGGCGCAGGGCGTTTTCCGGGTCTTGCTTGAGGTGTCGAGCCAGGTTCACGGCGGCGAACAACAGGTCGCCAACTTCATCTTCAAGGGCCTGGTCATCGTCATCGGCCATGGCCTGCAACACTTCGTCGAGTTCCTCGCGAACCTTGTCCAGCACCGGCAACGCCGAAGGCCAGTCGAAACCGACCGTGGCCGCGCGCTTCTGCAGTTTGGCCGCCCGCGACAGGGCCGGCAAGGCCGCAGGCACGTCATCGAGCAACGACAGTTGTTCAGGCCCACTCTTTTCGGCGCGCTCTTCGGCCTTGATCGCGTCCCAGCGCGACTTCACCTGCTCCTCACTGAGGCTGGGCGTGTCCAGGGGCGCATAGAGCTCACCGGTAGGGAACACATGGGGGTGGCGGCGGATCAGTTTGCGGGTAATGGCATCGACCACTCCGTCGAACTGGAAACGCCCTTCTTCGCGGGCCAGTTGGCTGTAGTAGACCACCTGAAACAGCAAGTCACCAAGCTCACCCTGCAGGTGCTCGAAATCTCCGCGCTCGATGGTGTCGGCGACCTCGTAGGCTTCCTCGATGGTGTGCGGCACGATGCTGGCGTAATTCTGCTTGAGGTCCCATGGGCAGCCGTATTGCGGGTCACGCAGGCGGGCCATGAGGTGCAGCAGGTCTTCGAGGGTGTAGGTCATTGGCTTCTATTCCCAGGCGAGGGCTTCGCCCCGATCGCCGGCGAGCCGGCCCTCACACGGTATCTGTGGGCGCCGGCTTGCCGGTGATCGGCCGCACAGCGGCCCGATGCAGTTGTTCAAGGGGTGCGATTGCGCCGCGTCTCGATGATGTTAGGCAACTGCGAGATCCTGCCCAGCAAGCGGCCCAGCGCATCCAGGCCAGGAATCTCGATGGTCAGCGACATCAGCGCGGTGTTGTCTTCCTTGTTCGAGCGGGTGTTCACCGCCAGCACGTTGATCTTTTCGTTGAGCAGCACCTGCGACACATCACGCAGCAACCCCGGGCGGTCGTAGGCACGAATGACGATGTCGACCGGGTAGGTCTGCACCGGTATCGGCCCCCAGCTGACCTGGATCATCCGCTCCGGCTCACGCCCGGCCAACTGCAGCACCGAGGCGCAATCCTGGCGGTGAATGCTCACGCCGCGGCCCTGGGTGATATAGCCGACGATGGCATCGCCGGGCAGCGGCTGGCAGCAGCCAGCCATCTGCGTGAGCAGGTTGCCGACGCCCTGGATCTGGATGTCGCCCCGTTTGCCGGTACGCGTGCCGGTGGGCTTGCGCGGCACCAGTTCGATCTGCTCGATACGCTCGGGTTCGAGCAGTTGCTGGGCAGCGTTGACCAGGTGCGCCAGGCGCAAGTCCCCGGCACCGAGCGAAGCGAACATGTCCTCGGCGGTCTTGACGTTAGTCTTCTCGGCCAGGCGCTCGAAGTCCACTTGCGGCAGGCCCAGGCGGCTGAGCTCACGTTCGAGCAAGGTTTTGCCGGCAGCCACGTTCTGGTCACGCGCCTGCAGCTTGAACCAGTGAACGATCTTGGCCCGGGCCCGCGAGGTGGTGACGTAACCCAGGTTGGAGTTGAGCCAGTCACGGCTCGGGTTGCCGTGCTTGCTGGTGATGATCTCCACCTGCTCGCCGGTCTGCAGGCTGTAGTTGAGCGGTACGATGCGCCCGTTGATCTTGGCACCACGGCAGTTGTGGCCGATCTCGGTGTGCACGCGGTAGGCGAAATCCAGCGGTGTGGCGCCCTTGGGCAGGTCGATGGCGTGGCCGTCGGGGGTAAACACATAGACCCTGTCAGGTTCGATATCCACCCGCAACTGCTCGGCCAGGCCTCCGATGTCGCCCAGCTCTTCGTGCCACTCGAGCACCTGGCGCAACCAGGAAATCTTTTCCTCATAATGGTTGGAGCTGGGTTTGACGTCGGTGCCCTTGTAACGCCAGTGGGCGCAGACACCGAGTTCGGCTTCCTCGTGCATGCCGTGGGTACGGATCTGCACTTCCAGCACCTTGCCCTCGGGGCCGATCACCGCGGTGTGCAGCGAGCGGTAGCCGTTTTCCTTGGGGTTGGCGATGTAGTCGTCGAACTCCTTGGGAATGTGCCGCCACAAGGTATGGACGATACCGAGCGCGGTATAGCAGTCACGGACCTCAGGCACCAGAACACGCACCGCGCGCACGTCGTAGATCTGGCTGAATTCCAGGCCTTTGCGCTGCATCTTGCGCCAGATCGAATAGATGTGTTTTGCCCGGCCGCTGATATCGGCATTGACCCCGGTGGCCAGCAGCTCATTCTGCAACTGGTTCATCACATCGCTGATGAAGCGCTCGCGGTCCAGCCGGCGCTCGTGCAAAAGCTTGGCGATCTGCTTGTACTGATCCGGTTCGAGGTAGCGGAACGAAAGGTCTTCAAGCTCCCACTTGATGTGGCCAATACCCAAGCGATGGGCCAGCGGCGCATAGATGTCGAACACCTCGCGCGCTACGCGCAGGCGTTTTTCGTCATCGGCGGACTTCACCGCCCGGATCGCACACGTCCGCTCGGCCAGCTTGATCAGGGCCACGCGAACATCGTCGACCATGGCCACCAGCATCTTGCGCAGGTTTTCGACCTGCGCCTGGGACCCTAGCACCAGCGACTGGCGCGGGCTCAGGCTGGCACTGATGGCCGCCATGCGCAGCACGCCGTCGATCAGCTTGGACACCACCGGGCCGAACCGCTGGCCGACCTCGGCCAGGGTCACCTTGCCTTCGCGCACCGAGCGATAGATTACCGCCGCCACCAGGGAATCCTGGTCGAGCTTGAGGTCGGCAAGAATTTCGGCGATCTCAAGGCCAGCCTGGAAGCTGGACGTACCATCGGCCCAAGAATGCTTGGCCGGGTTGCCCTTCTTCTCGACTTCCTGGGCGAACTCGCAGGCCTCCTTGAGTGCGACGCGATCCAATGCCGAATCGACGCTCACTACATGATCCAGCCATGCTTCGAGATTGATACTGCCGTCCGTGTTGACCGGCTGGTGCACTCTCACCTGTACCATCTTTGTTTTACCTTTCCATACAGCACACCCCGCGGGTGCACTGGCTATCACCGTGTGGCCTCCCATCCGTGGAAGCCGCACCAAGGGGCCAGCCTGCTAGCCCACTTCGAATAACGCCATGGCCTCGACATGCGCCGTCTGAGGAAACATGTCGAGAATCCCGGCCCTTTTTAACCGGTACCCCTGGCCAACCAGCACCTGGGCGTCTCGCGCCAGCGTGGCCGGGTTGCACGATACATACACCAGCCGCCTGGCCTTGAGGCGGGCGATGTCTTGCACCACCTCGAAAGCACCGTCACGCGGTGGGTCCAAGAGTACCGCAGAAAAGCCCTCGGCGGCCCATACGGCACCGGCCAAAGGCTGCGATAAATCGGCCTGAAAAAACTGTGCGTTATGCACATTGTTGTTTCGGGCATTGGCAGCAGCCCGATCGACCATGGCCTGCACACCCTCTACTGCGACCACTTCACGGGCGTACCGGGCTAACGGCAAAGCAAAATTGCCCAGCCCGCAGAACAGATCGAGCACACGCTCGTCGGCTTGCGGTGCCAGCCAGGCCAGGGCCTGCTCGATCATTGCGCTGTTGACCTGGGCGTTGACCTGGACGAAATCGCCCGGGCGCCAGGCCAGCTCAAGTTGCCAGGGCGCCAGGGCAAAGCCGAGCGTGGCCTGCGCCTGCACAGGCGCCGGCTCACCCTCACCCTGCAGCCACAACTGCGCCTGAGCTTCAGTGCAGAATGCCTGCAGGCGCGCCAGGTCATCAGTTGGCAACGGTGCCACATGGCGGACCAGCACAGCCTCGGCGGTGCCGCTGAACAGCTCTACATGGCCAATGGCCTGGGGCTTGCCCAGCGAACGCAGCACAGTCGGCAGATGACGCAAAATAGACTGCAAGGGCTGTACCAGCACCGGGCAATCGTCGATGGCAACGATGTCCTGGCTGGCTTCGGCGCGCAAGCCCACGTCCAGTTGGCGCGCTTTCACGTCCCAGCGCACCGCTACCCGCGCCCGGCGCCGGTAACCGAATTCCGGCCCGCTCAATGGCGCGGCCCATTCTTCAGGTTGTACCCCGGCCACCCGCTGCAGCTGTTCGGCCAGGGTACGCTGCTTGAGCGCCAGTTGACTGGCGTGCGGCAGGTGCTGCAGGTTGCAGCCACCGCAGCGCTGATAATGACGGCACGGCGCCTCACTGCGTTCGACGCTGGCCTGCAGCACCCGTTCCAGACGCGCCTCTACCACCTTGCCGCGGGCATTGAGCACCCGTGCCTCGACTGTTTCACCGGCCAGCGCACCGCTGACGAACCAGGTGCGCCCGTCATGGAAGGCGATGCCACGGCCGTCACCGGCCAGGCGCTCGATAGCCAGGCGCTGCTTTTTGCCCACAGGTACCTGGGGGGTGCGGTTGCCGCCGGCCGGTTGGAAGCGCAGGCCGCTGTTGCTTTTCTTTCTGGACATTTAGCTCGGGTCGAACAGGCCGGTGGACAGGTAACGGTCGCCGCGGTCACAGATGATCGCGACCATCACAGCGTTTTCTACTTCGCGGGACAGACGCAACATGGCTGCGACCGCACCACCGGAAGACACGCCACAGAAAATGCCCTCTTCGCGGGCAAGGCGGCGAGTGGTGTCTTCGGCTTCCTGCTGCGACATGTCGACCACCCGGTCGACGCGGGTAGCGTCGAAGATCTTCGGCAGGTACTCCTGCGGCCAGCGACGGATGCCGGGAATGGCCGAGCCTTCCATCGGCTGCAGGCCGACGACCTGTACCGCCGGGTTCTGCTCCTTGAGGTACTGCGAGCAGCCCATGATGGTGCCGGTGGTACCCATGGAGCTGACGAAATGGGTGATGGTGCCTTGGGTCTGCTGCCAGATCTCCGGGCCGGTGCTGGTGTAGTGGGCGATCGGATTGTCGCCGTTGGCGAACTGGTCCAGGACCAGGCCGCGGCCTTCGGCCTGCAGCTTCTCGGCCAGGTCGCGAGCACCTTCCATGCCCTCTTCCTTGGTCACCAGGATCAACTCGGCACCATAGGCAGTCATCGCTGCCTTGCGTTCAGCGGTGGAATTGTCCGGCATGATCAGGATCATCTTGTAGCCCTTGATCGCCGCCGCCATGGCCAGGGCGATGCCGGTGTTGCCGGAGGTCGCTTCGATCAGGGTGTCACCGGGTTTGATCTGGCCACGCAGTTCGGCGCGGGTGATCATCGACAGTGCCGGGCGATCCTTCACCGAGCCCGCTGGATTGTTACCCTCGAGCTTGAGCAGGAGAATATTGCTGGTTTCGCCAGCGATGCGCTGCAGGCGAACCAGAGGCGTATTGCCGACGCAATCGGCGATGGTTGGGTACTGCAAGGTCATGGCGTATTTCACAATCCGAACGGCAGGGGCGCCTATCATACCGGCAAACCCTTCCCGGCCATATCACGCAATCTGTAGTCGCTATAGCTACACGTTATAAGCCCCTGCGATGGGCTGTAGCTGGGCAAGCGCAGTGCCCCGCGAAGTAGGCACTGCATGCGCGGGCAGGCGCATGCACAAGCGCAGCCCACGCTTGCCGTTCTCCGCCCACAAGGTGCCGCCTTGGCGCTGAATGGCACTGCGGGCAATGCTCAGCCCCAGGCCGAACCCACCGTCCCCGGGGCGCGAGCCATCGAGCCGGGAAAAGGGTGCAAAGATCCGCTCGAGGTCCTCCTGGGCCACTCCGCTGCCTTCATCTTCCAGCCACAGGTGCCAGTACCCACCCTCACGCTGCCCGCCCAGCCTTACCAGGCCTTGGTCCGGAGAGTGGCGAATGGCATTGCGCAGCATGTTCTCCAAGGCCTGGGCCAGGTAATTGAGGTTGCCTTGCACCCAGCATTCAGCCGGCAGCTCGCAGCGCAGTCGCGTGGGCGACCAACCGCTTTCGTAGCTGGCGTCCTCAACCAGCAAATCCCATAGCGCCTGCACCTGGATCGGCTCAAGGTTCATCGGCGCGCGCTCGGCGTCCTGCCAGGCAAGCTGCAAGGTGTTCTCGACCAGTTGCTGCATGCAGTCCACCTCACGGCCCAGGCGCTCGCGCAGGCGCTGCAGGTCGGTTTCGCCATCGCAGGCCACCCGCAGGCGGCTCAACGGTGTACGCATCTCGTGGGACAAGTCGCGCAGCAACTGTTGCTGCATGGCCACGGTACCCTGCAGCCGCTCGGCCATCTGGTCGAAGGCGCGGGCCAGTTCGCCCAGTTCGTCATGGCGGGCGATGGTGCGTGAGTCCAGGCGGGCTGAGAGCTGGTCGGCGCGCCAGGCATTGGCCTGCTCGCGCAGTTGATTGAGCGGCACGATCAGCATGCGGTACAACCCCACGCACAGCAGCAAGGTGAACAGGCCAGGGATGATGCCGTTGGTCACCACGCGCCACAGCACGCGGTATTGACCAGGGTTGAAACGTTCTGGCAGCTCGATCACCAGCATGCCCTGCTCCGGTGCACCCGGGAACGGTATGCGTACCCAGGGTTGGTCGATACTGCGCCGGCTCATGGGCCAGTCGACCCCTCGCAGGCGGGTGAGCCGTTGCATGATCTGTGGGCCAAGCGTGGCGCTGTCGAGCGGCCGCAGGTTGATGTCGAGCACCCCGATCCAGCCACGCTCACGCTGGTGCATGGCCGCCACCCAGCGGTCCAGCCCAGCTCGCCCGCCGCTGCGCCAGGCCTGCTCGGCCTCACCGGCGTAGCCGCGCAGCGCCTGGCGGGCGGGCTCACTGAGAAAGGCATTCTGGGTTTCCATATGACGGCCCCAGGTGTAGCTCAGGCCGATCATCAACAGGCAGAAGCCAATCAACAGGATGGCCAGCTTCCAGAACAGCGAATGGCGGTCGAGCATGATCTACTCCGCCTCGCCGACGCTGAGCACGTAGCCTTTGCCCCACACAGTGCGGATCTGCCGCTCCTGATAACCCATACCCTTGAGCTTGCGGCGGATCTGACTGATGTGCATGTCCAGGCTGCGGTCATGCCGCGAGTAACCACGCTGCAGCACCTGCTGATACAGGAAAGGCTTGCTCAGCACCTCGTCGACATTGCGATTGAGGATGTCGAACAGCCGATACTCACTGGGGGTCAGCCCAGCCGGGCGCCCTTGCAGGCTCACATCGCACAGCACCTCGTCGAACACCAGCTCGCCGGAGGCGGCCTCCTGCAAAGGCAGGTGGCGACGCTCAAGGGCGACGCGGCGCAGGATCGCTTCGATGCGTACACGCAGTTCGGCCATGCTGAAGGGCTTGGGCAGGTAGTCGTCAGCCCCGCGCTGAAAGCCGCTGATGCGATCGGCCTCGGCCCCCAGCGCCGACATCAGGATCACTGGCGTTGCGCTGCGCCGGCGCAACTGGGCCAGCGCATCCAGGCCATTGAGCCCTGGCAGCAGGATGTCCATCAGCACCACGTCGAAGGCTTGCCGGCCGGCGGTTTCCAAACCCTCCAGGCCATTACGGCACCAGGTGACCTGGAAGCCGCCACGCTCCAGCTCTTCGTGCAGGTAGGCCCCCAGGATCGGGTCATCCTCGATGGCGAGGATGTTCGATGTATGAATAGCTACGGGATTCATTGGCAACTGCCATCCATTCTCAGTTGCGCAATTATTGGGCATGCACTCAGTCTAGGCAACCGCCTGGCGACCAATGCCTCGACACACCCGTGAAAACACCGACAAAGGGTGCATTAGTGCGGCAGGCGGAGTAACTTTCCGCTTTGGTCCGTCGCCTCGCCGACGGCGTCCAGGCACATCACAGGAGGCGAGTGTGCTCGATCGTTTGGGAATCAGAAGCCGGGTTTTGCTGCTGGCGCTCTTGCCTGCCAGCCTGATGGCACTGGTACTGGGCAGCTATTTCACCTGGCTGCAGCAAAACCAGTTGCGCACCCAGTTGCTGCAGCGCGGCAAGATGATCGCCGAGCAGCTGGCGCCGCTGGCCGCCCCCGCACTGGCCCGGCAGACACCCGCGCAACTGGAACGGATCGCCGCCCAGACCCTGGAGCAGGCCGACGTTCGCGCAGTGGCCTTCCTTGCCCCAGACCGTACACGCCTGGCCCATGCCGGCCCGAGCATGATCAACCAGCCGCCCAGCGGCGGTACCGGCACCCAGTTGCTTGAGCGCAGCGGCAACGACGCCACCCGCTACCTGATGCCGGTGTTCGGCCACCACCGCGACCTGGCCACCGACGCCGTGCCGGCCGAAGCCGAGCGCCTGCTGGGCTGGGTCGAGATCGAACTGTCACACGACGGCACCCTGCTGCGTGGTTACCGCAACCTGTTCACCAGCGTGCTGCTGATCTTCGCCTGCCTGGTGCTCAGCGGCCTGCTGGCGATGCGTATGAGCCGCACCATCAACGACCCGATCGCACGCATCAAGCATGCGGTCAACCAATTGAAGGACGGCCACCTCGAGGAACGCCTGCCGACCATGGGCAGCCATGAGCTGGACGAACTGGCCCGCGGTATCAACCGCATGGCCGAAACCCTGCACAGCGCCCACGAAGAGCTGCAGCACAGCATCGATCAGGCGACCGAGGACGTGCGCCAGAACCTGGAAACCATCGAAATCCAGAACATCGAGCTGGACATGGCGCGCAAGGAGGCGCTGGAAGCCAGCCGCATCAAGTCGGAGTTCCTGGCCAACATGAGCCATGAAATCCGCACACCGCTCAACGGCATTCTGGGCTTTACCCACCTGCTGCAGAAAAGCGAGCTGACCCCGCGCCAGCTGGATTACCTGAGCACCATTGAAAAGTCCGCTGACAACCTGCTGGGCATCATCAACGAGATCCTCGACTTCTCGAAGATCGAGGCCGGCAAGCTGGTCCTCGACAGCATCCCGTTCAACCTGCGTGACCTGGTGCAGGACACCCTTACCATCCTTGCCCCCGCCGCCCATGCCAAACAGCTCGAACTGCTCAGCCTGATCTACCGCGATACCCCGTCCTCGCTGGTCGGCGACCCACTGCGGCTCAAGCAGATCCTCACCAACCTGGTGAGCAACGCCATCAAGTTCACCCGCGAAGGCACCATCGTCGTGCGTGCCATGCTCGAGGACGAACACGAAGACAGCGCGCAACTGCGCATCAGTGTGCAGGACACCGGCATCGGCCTGTCTCCGCAGGATGTGCGCACGCTGTTCCAAGCCTTCAGCCAGGCCGACAACTCGCTGGCGCGGCAGCCCGGAGGTACCGGTCTTGGCTTGGTGATCTCCAAGCGCCTGATCGAGCAAATGGGGGGCGAGATTGGCGTCGACAGCACACCGGGCGAAGGCTCGCAGTTCTGGATCAGCCTGAACCTGCCCAAGGCCCACGACGACGTCGAAGAGCAGCCCTTGCAACCGCTGCTGGGCCGCCGCGCCGCCATCGTCGACGGCCATGAGCTGGCACGCCAGGCCCTGGAACATCAGCTGGAAGACTGTGGCCTGAGCGTCAGCCTTTTCGGCTCCTACGAGCAGCTGCTGCACGGGGTGCAGGCTGGCTTCCAGGCCGGGCTGCCGTTCGAATTTGCAGTGCTCGGCGCCAACCTGGGCAACCTCTCGCCCGAACAGCTTGGCCAGTACCATCAGGAGCTGGAGCGCTATCACTGTCAGTGTGTGGTGCTATGCCCAACCACCGAGCAGGCGCTGTACCACCCTTACCTGCCCAATGGCCACGGCCAACTGCTGTCCAAACCGACCTGCACGCGCAAGCTGCGCCGCCTGTTGCTGGAGCTGTTGCAACCGCGCCGCCCACTGGGTGAGCCGGCCCCGGGTAACAGCGGCCAGCGCCGGCCGAAAATTCTTTGTGTCGACGACAATGCTGCCAACCTGTTGCTGGTGCAGACCCTGCTCGAAGACCTGGGCGCCGAAGTGCTGGCGGTGGACAACGGCTATGCCGCCGTGCAAGCCGTGCAGAACGAACCCTTCGACCTGGTACTGATGGACGTGCAGATGCCAGGCATGGACGGCCGGGCCTGCACGGAACAGATCCGCCTGTGGGAGAACACCCAGAGCGGCAGCCCGCTGCCGATCGTTGCCCTGACTGCCCACGCCATGGCCAACGAAAAACGTGCCCTGCTGCACAGCGGCATGGATGATTATCTGACCAAGCCGATCAGCGAACGCCAACTGGCCCAGGTCGTGATGAAGTGGACCGGCCTGAGCCTGGGTGCCGCCCCGTTGGAGCGCCAGGAACAACAACTGGCCGAAGGCTCTGAGCTGGCGATCCTCGACCCGGAGGAAGGTTTGCGCCTGGCGGCCGGCAAGCCGGACCTGGCCGCAGACATGCTGGCGATGCTGCTGGCTTCGCTGGACAGTGACCGCGAGGCGATCCGTGCCGCGCGCGAGGCGCAGGACCGCACAGGACTGATCGAGCAAGTGCATCGGCTCAACGGTGCCTCGCGGTACTGCGGTGTGCCACAGCTGCGCGCGGCGTGCCAACGCAGCGAGACATTGCTCAAGCAGGACCACCCCCAGGCGCAACAAGCGCTGGATGAACTGGACGGAGCGATCTGCCGGCTGGCGGCGCAGGCGCGTCTGAGCGCCTGAGCTCACCGCCCTCATTGCCGGTTTGCCGGTAATGAGGGCGGTGCAGATCAACATCCCTCTCCAGCCAGGTGGCTACAATCGCCCAACCCCCGCCAAGGAGCCCGACCATGCGCGCCCTGTTGTTCAGCAGTCAGCACTATGACCAGGAAAGCTTCACCCAGGCCAGCCGCGACCAGGCCCTGGACCTGCATTTTCAGCCCGCCCGCCTGACCCTCGACACCGCCGCCCTGGCCCACGGCTTCGAGGTGGTCTGCGCCTTCATCAATGACGAACTCGACGCCCAGGTACTGCAATGCCTGGCCAACGGCGGCACGCGCCTGATCGCCCTGCGTTCGGCGGGCTACAACCATGTCGACCTGGCTGCCGCCAAACAGCTGGGCCTGGCGGTAGTGCGTGTACCAGCCTATTCGCCGCATGCCGTAGCCGAACATGCCGTGGCGCTTATCCTGGCACTCAATCGACGCCTGCACCGGGCTTACAACCGCACCCGCGAGGGCGACTTTACCTTGCATGGCCTGACCGGTTTCGACCTGCATGGCAAGACTGTCGGCGTGGTCGGCACCGGCCAGATCGGCGAGGCCTTTGCCCGGATCATGGCGGGCTTCGGCTGCCAATTGCTGGCTTACGACCCCTATCCCAACCCGCAGTTGCTGGCATTGGGCGCACGCTACCTGGAGCTGCCCGAGCTGCTGCGCGAGGCACGGATCATCAGCCTGCACTGCCCGTTGACCGAACACACCAAGCACCTGATCAACGCGCAAAGCCTGGCCCTGTTGCAGCCCGGAGCCATGTTGATCAACACCGGCCGCGGTGCGCTGGTCGACACCCCGGCGCTGATCGATGCCCTCAAGAGCGGCCAACTCGGTTACCTGGGCCTGGACGTATACGAGGAAGAAGCTCAACTGTTCTTCGAGGACCGCTCCGACCTGCCGCTGCAGGATGATGTACTAGCGCGGCTGCTGACCTTCCCGAATGTGATCGTCACTGCACACCAGGCCTTTCTGACCCGCGAAGCACTGGCTGCGATTGCCACGACCACACTGGACAACATCAGCCGCTGGGCGGCAGGCAATCCGCAGAATCTGGTCACAGGTTGATGCTAGGATACGCGGCATTTCTGGAGGACCCATGGTCGAGCACGATTTCCGCTACACCCTTTTCAATCCGCAACACACCCTGATCGAGTGCCGCGCCCTGGTGCCGGGGCGCTACCAAGTGACCGGCAACGGCGGCTCGATGCACAAAGGCGATACCTTGCTGGTAACCCTCAAGGGCAGCAAGGACCTGGCCATGCGCCTGAGCGTCGAAAGCGTGCGCCACCTGATCAACCCGCGCGGCCAGTGGGTCGCTGTGGCCAGCGGCCCGGTGTTCAACGAGCTGGAAATCCTCAACTGGCAGGCCGAATGCGACAGCTGCGACGCGGTGCTGGACTTCGAGTTCGCAGTCGATGCCAAGCTGGGCAAGAAGGCCCGCCAACCTGCGGCCAGTGCGCGCATCGCTGAACTGGGCTGGGCCAGCCGCGGTGACAAGCACCTGTGCCCCCGTTGCCAGGAGCGCGCCGAGTGAAGAACGTGTTGACCGGCGTGCTGGTTGCCACCGGCCTGCTCGGCTGCGCCGCCGAACCGTCGAAGCTGCAGCAGGAGCGCAGTTATGTGCTTGAGTGGATCGGCGAACGCCCGTTGATGGACTACAGCCACCTGACCCTGACCTTGGCCAGCGATGGCCGCGCCTATGGCAATGCCGGCTGCAACCACTGGTTTGCGCCCTATACCTTGGATGGCGAGCGTTTGAGCTTCGGCAAGGTCGGCAAGACCCGCAAGCTATGTGCGCCAGCGCTGATGGAGCAGGAAAAACGCTTCTTGCAGGCGCTGGAAACCGTACAGCGCTGGGATGTATCGCCCATCGAGCAAGTGCGCTTCTGGCCGGCCGAAGGCAAGCCGCTACGCTTTTGGCCTGAGGAAGGCTAAACGCTCAACTGCAAGCTGCAAGGAAAAGCAGACCGAGCACCGTTCTGTCTTTACCTGCAGCTTGTAGGTTACCGTTTCCTGTCAAGCGCCCTTGAGGGCTTTGATCTTGGCCTGCAGCCCTTCCAGGGTCTGCTCGCCCAGCAACTGCTCGCGCACCTTGCCCTTGTCATCGATGATGTAGGTCACCGGCAGCGCCTCGCTGCGGGGCAGGTCGTAGCGTTCGGCCGGGTCCTGGGCCAGCACGGTGAAACCAATGCCCAAGGTATCGGCAGCCTGCTTAAGGTCCTGCCCCTGCAAGCCGTCGAAGTTCACGCCGACCACCCTGATACCATCGGCCGCCCACTGCTTGGCCGCTGTGTTCAATTCCGGGATTTCAGTACGGCACGGGCCGCACCACTCGGCCCAGTAGTTGAGCACCAACCAGTGCCCGTCGATCTGCTCGGCCTTAACCGTATTACCGTGTTGGTCCACGCCATAATCGGCACCGCAACCACCGAGCAACAGGCTCGCGGTGATGGCCAGTACTGCTGCCAAACGCCTTGCCATGGGTCAATCCTTCTCGAAGTTTCAAGCAAATGGGTCAGTCGCTGCGGTTAGAATAGCCGTCACAACCCGCTGGATGCGACCCGACATGACTGACCTGACGCTCTATCATAACCCGCGCTGCTCGAAATCCCGCAGCGCGCTGGAACTGCTCGAAAGCCGCGGCCTGGCGCCGACCGTCGTGCGTTACCTCGAAACCCCGCCAGACGCCAACACCCTCAACGTCCTGCTCGACAAGCTGGGCATTGCCCCGCGCCAGTTGCTGCGCACCGGCGAGGACGAGTACAAGGCACTGGACCTGGCCAACCCGGCCCTGACCGATGCGCAACTGATCGATGCCATGGCGCAGCACCCCAAGCTGATCGAACGGCCAATCCTGGTGGCCGGCGACAAGGCGGTGATCGGCCGACCGCCGGAGAAGGTGCTGGAGATTCTGCCGTGAGCCAGCCTTATATCCTTGTGCTGTATTACAGCCGTCACGGTTCCACCAGCGAGATGGCCCGGCACATTGCCCGCGGCATCGAACTGGCCGGCATGGAAGCGCGTCTGCGGACGGTACCGGCGATTTCCACCGAGTGCGAAGCCGTGGCCCCGGACATCCCGGCCACCGGTGCGCTGTATGCCACCCTCGATGACCTGCGCCACTGCGCTGGCCTGGTATTGGGCAGCCCGACCCGCTTCGGCAACATGGCCGCGCCGCTCAAGTACTTCCTCGACGGTACCAGCAGCCTGTGGCTGGGCGGTGAACTGGTCGGCAAGCCAGCCGCGGTGTTCACCTCCACCGCCAGCCTGCATGGCGGCCAGGAGACAACCCTGCTGTCGATGATGTTGCCGCTGATGCACCACGGCATGCTGGTGATGGGGCTGCCCTACAGCGAGTCGGCATTGCTCGAAACCCGGGGCGGCGGCACCCCTTACGGGGCCAGCCACCATGCCGGTGCGGACGGTAAGCGTGAGCTCGACCAACACGAAATCACCCTGTGTCGTGCCCTTGGCCAACGCCTGGCAACCACTGCCCTGGCCTTGGAGTCCGCGCGTGGCTAAAAAGCCCAAGGCGTTACCGCCACTGCACTGGCTGGCACCGCGCCTGCGCCTGACTCGGGCCTTGAGCCTGGCGTTCTTCTTCGGCCTGATCGCGCTGCTGGTGGTGAACAACCTGTGGTTCGCCAACCTGCATGGCGCACGGGTCGAGGTGATCCTGGCGATCGAGCTGGTACCCCTGCTGTTGCTGCTGCCGGGCATGTGGCTGGGCAGCGCCCGCGCGCACGCCTGGACATGCTTTGTGGTGAATATCTATTTCATCAAAGGGGTGCTGGCAGCGTTTGACCCGGCGCGGGCGTTTTTCGGCTGGGTTGAGGTGGTGGTGAGCCTGGGGTTGTTCGTCAGTGGGCTGTTGTTTGTGCGCTGGAAGTTCCAGCATGAGCGACGCCTGGCCGGCGAAGGGCGCTGAGTTCTTCGCGGGTAAACCCGCGAAGGCGGCCTGGGGTCAATGATTGACGGTGTGCGCCAGCATCACCGACAACTGGCACAGCGGGCGCCCGCTTTCTTCATGCCACTGGTTGAACGCCTGCTGCACCAACGCCAGGTCGCGCTGGCTGGTCGGCTGCTTGTCGATCACCTTCTGGGCAATCAACGCGGCGGCCATGTCGTCGGTAGGGATGAACGTGTCCTTGCCGACCATCCGCAGAAAGCGCGGCGCTGACAACCCACCCAGCTGGTTGCCATGCTTGGCCAGGTACTTCCACAACCCGACGATATCGGTCACAGGCCAGTCGGCGATGAATGCACCAAAACTGCCCCGCTCCTTCGCCACATCGAGGATCATCTGTGCATTGCGCGGCACGCTCTTGAGCTTGCCCAGGTGGCGGATGATGCGCTCATCCTGCATCAGCCGCTCCAGATGCTCGGCGCCCATCAGCACTACCTTTTCCGGGTCGAAACCAAAGAACACCTGCTCGAAGGCCGGCCATTTGGCGTCTACCAGGCTGTGCTTGAGCCCAGCGCGGAATACGCGCAGGGCCAAGGTGGACAGGTAGCGATCATTGCTGATGTCGCGCAACTGAGCCGGCGTACGCGGCTGCGGCAGGAAGGCTTCCAGGGCCTGGGCCGAGCCGAAGCGGTTCAGGCAGTACTCATGCAGCCATTGGTAATCACGCATGGGTCAGATGTTCAGCACATCAAGAAAACGCGGCGTAGCGCTCTGGTCGATCTTCAGGCTGGTGAAGTCGAACAGGTTGCGGTCGGCCAACTGCGACGGCGCCACGTTCTGCAGGGCACGGAAGATGCTCTCGGTACGGCCTGGGTGCTTGCGCTCCCACTCCACCAGCATGTCCTTGACCACCTGACGCTGCAGGTTCTCCTGCGAACCGCAGAGGTTGCACGGGATGATCGGGAATTCCTTCATGTCCGAGTAGGCCTGGATGTCCTTCTCGCTGCAGTACGCCAGCGGGCGGATCACCACGTTGCGGCCATCGTCGGCACGCAGCTTGGGTGGCATGCCCTTGAGCGAGCCATTGAAGAACATATTGAGGAAGAAGGTTTCGACGATGTCGTCGCGGTGGTGCCCCAGGGCCATTTTGGTCGCACCGATTTCATCGGCGAAGGTGTACAGCGTGCCACGGCGCAGGCGCGAGCACAGCGAACAAGTGGTCTTGCCCTCGGGGACCAGCTCCTTGACCACCGAATAGGTGTCCTTCTCGACGATGTGGTACTCGACGCCCAGTTCCTTGAGGTAGGCCGGCAGCACATGCTCGGGGAAGCCCGGTTGCTTCTGGTCCATGTTCACCGCGACGATCTCGAACTTGATCGGTGCCACCTTCTGCAGGTGCAACAGAACGTCGAGCATGGTGTAGCTGTCCTTGCCGCCGGACAGGCAGACCATGACCTTGTCGCCATCCTCGATCATGTTGTAGTCGGTGATGGCTTCGCCGGCGAGACGACGCAGGCGTTTTTGCAGTTTGTTCTGGTTGACCGAAAGGGTGCCCATAGCGCTTGGATCCGCGAGGTGTGACAAAAGGCGGCTATTTTACGCACAAACCGATCGCCGCTGTAGGGCTTGGCCGATATTAGGGGCCATATCCGATAAAGACTTCAAGGTAATCAGTAGCGCTGGCGACAGCGCAATTTGCTCTAAAAAGCCGGGTTTGTGCGGGGAACCGCTTCCTATACTGCGACATAAGGCCACATTGCCGCTTGTATCGGTGTCCTGGCCTCGGGCCGCTGGCGCTCCATCTGGGGGGCGTTTGGCAACGACGATAGGAGTGACCGGCATGATTCATCACGTTGTGGGGCTGTTTACCCATCCCGACCAGGAATGGCGAGAGATTCGGGGCGAAGAAGAAAGCATCAGCCACATGTACCTCACGCATACTCTGATCCTGGCGGCGATCCCTGCCATTTCCGCGTTTATCGGCACGACCCAGGTAGGCTGGGTGATCGGCGGGCGGCCGGCAGTGATGCTGACCATGGAAAGCGCGTTATGGATGAGCATCATGTCTTACCTGGCGATGCTGGCCGGGGTGGCGGTGATGGGGGCGTTCATCCACTGGATGGCCCGCACCTACGACGCCAACCCGTCCATGGCGCAATGCATAGCCTTTGCCACCTATACCGCCACGCCGCTGTTCCTTGGCGGCCTGGCGGCACTCTACCCACACCTCTGGCTTGGCATGCTGGTAGGTACGGCTGCCATTTGCTACACCGTCTACTTGCTGTATGTCGGATTACCGACGTTCATGAATATCCCCTCGGATGAAGGTTTCCTGTTCTCCAGCTCAGTGCTGGCAGTGGGCCTGGTGGTACTGGTAGCGATCATGGCTGCCACCGTGATCATCTGGGGATTGGGCGTGGGGCCCATTTATACCAATTGAGACACTGTTACCAACACTGGGGCATCAAACCAGAGGCCGCCGCAAGGCGGCTTCTGACTCTGTGCTGACCGGTGGCTCCGCAACCGGCCATTGCTTGCGGCATAATGCCCGGTCAGGAGAATTACCACGCCATGCCCGAGCTGCTCAAACAACGCGTCGAAACCTGTTACCAGCAAGCCGAAGTCTTTTTCAAACGCCCCTTCCCCCGCCCGGACGTCAGTTTCAAGTTGCGCGGTCAGAAGGCGGGCGTCGCCCACCTGCACGAGAACCTGCTGCGCTTCAACCTGCAGCTGTACCGCGAAAACCAGGAAGACTTCCTGCGCCAGACGGTGGCCCACGAGGTGGCCCACTTGGTTGCCCACCAAGTGTTCGGCGACCGAATCCAGGCCCATGGCGAGGAATGGCAGTTGATCATGCGCGGGGTCTACGAGTTGCCACCCAAGCGTTGCCACAACTATGAAGTGCAGCGACGGGTGGTGACCCGGTATATCTACCGCTGCCCGTGCCCGGAAAGCGATTTCCCGTTCACTGCACAGCGGCACAGGTTGGTGCACCAGGGGCGGCGGTATCTGTGTCGGCGGTGCCGGGAGATATTGGTGTACAGCGGCGAGACGCGGGTTGAGTGATCGGCCCCGTCGGCGGCACGCCTGGATGACGACCCGCGCCGCCCGAAACAGCGATCAAGCAGCAAGCCAGTACTGAACGATGAGCGAACTGCCAGAGTGATCCAAGCGGGCTTGCCCCGCGAACAGGCAATGCGGTGGCTGGTACCGGCTTCGCCGGCGACAGGGCCATACAGGCACAAAAAAGGCGACCCGAGGGTCGCCTTCTTCATTTATTGCATCAGCCTCAACGAGCCGGGCCTTCAGCCACGCCCAGGTCGTCAGTCGGACGGGTATCAACCAGTGGCGCACCACCGGAAGCCAGTTCCGACGCCAGCTTGTCGTTGTCCATTTCCTTGACCCACTTGGCCACCACCACGGTGGCCACGGCGTTACCGACCAGGTTGGTCAGGGCGCGGGCTTCGGACATGAAGCGGTCAATACCCAGGATCAGCGCCAGGCCGGCCACCGGCAGGTGGCCGACCGCCGAGAGCGTGGCAGCCAGGACGATGAAGCCCGAACCGGTTACACCGGCAGCACCCTTGGAGGCCACCAGCAGTACCAGCAGCAGGGTAATCTGGTGAGTGATATCCATGGTGGTGTCGGTGGCCTGGGCGATGAACACCGCAGCCATGGTCAGGTAGATCGAGGTACCGTCCAGGTTGAAGGAATAACCCGTCGGGATCACCAGGCCAACTACCGACTTCTTGGCGCCCAGGCGCTCCATCTTGGCCAGCATGCGTGGCAGGGCCGACTCCGAGGAGGAAGTGCCCAGCACGATCAGCAGCTCCTCACGGATGTAGCGGATCAGCTTGAGGACGCTGAAGCCGTGGGCACGGCAGATGCCGCCCAGCACCACCAGCACGAACAGCAGGCAGGTGATGTAGAAGCAGGCCATCAGGTAACCCAGCTGTACCAGCGAACCAACGCCGTACTGGCCAATGGTGAAGGCCATGGCACCGAAGGCACCGATCGGCGCCAGCTTCATGATCATGTTGATGATGTTGAACATCACATGGGCGAAGCGATCGATCAGGTCCAGCACCGGCTTGCCGTAGCTGCCCAGGCGGTGCAGGGCGAAGCCGAACAGCACCGAGAACATCAGCACTTGCAAGATGTCGCCGTTGGCGAAGGCGCCGACCACGGTGTTGGGGATGACATTGAGCAGGAAGCCGACAGTGGTCTGCTGCGCGCCGGCGGCGGCGTAGGCGGCCACGCTGCTGGCGTTCAGGGTGCTGACGTCGATGTGCATGCCAGCGCCCGGCTTGACCACGTTGACGACCACGAGGCCAATGATCAGGGCGATGGTGGAAACGATTTCGAAGTACAGAAGCGCGTAGCCGCCGGTCTTGCCGACCGACTTCATGTTCTGCATACCGGCGATGCCGCTGACCACGGTGCAGAAGATGATGGGCGCGATGACCATCTTGATCAGTTTGACGAAACCATCACCCAACGGTTTGAGGGCGACGCCCGTTTCTGGATAGAAGTGGCCAAGCAGAATGCCGATGGTGATGGCGACCAACACCTGGACATACAGGGATTTGTACAGCGGCTGACGTGTCGTCATGGCTAATTTTCCTCAAGTGTGCCGGCTTCACCCTTCCCAGGGTGTCGGGGCACCTGAATCGCTAACCCTCCTGCACCCGGAGGGATTTGTCGTTGTGTTCGAGCTGCCTGGGCAGGCCTCTGCCAGTGAGATAGCAAGGGCAATGCCAAAATGCCCATGAAGGGTGCAAAAGCAGTAACCACTAGGGCTTGATGCCCAACGACGGGGCGATTTTGTGCAGAGGAGATGGCGGGTTTCCGCCCGGTGGCGGATTTTGAACAGGGTGCATGGCGGGAATCCGCCCGACGTGCAGGGGCTGCGCTGCCCCCGTCCTAGGGCAGGCCCGCTTCGAGAGAGGTAGCAGTGGCTCAAGGGAGCCACTACCGCCTAGCTGTCATTCAAGGTGAAAGCTGATCTTGAACGCCGCACCGCCCAATGGAGAATCATCGAGGCTCAACTCGGCGTCGTAGCTGTCGACGATATCCTTGACCACCGCAAGGCCAATCCCCTGCCCTGGGTGCTGGCGGTCGAGCCGCTCACCGCGTTCCAGAATCCGCTCACGCTGATCGGCCGGCACACCGGGCCCGTCATCTTCGACGCACAAGGTCAACGCACCGGGGGCTTCGCGCAGGCTGACACGCACTTGCCCCAGGCTCAGCCGATAGGCGTTTTCCAGCAGGTTGCCGAGCAGCTCCAGCAATGCCCCCTGCTCCATGGGTACCTGGGCCTGCTCAGGCACCTCCAGCAGCACCTCGACACGCTTTTCGCGGTAGACCTTGGCCAGGGTGCTGCACAAGCTCTCAAGCACGGGCCGCAGTTGCACGCTGTGGCGCACCAGGCCGCTCTTGCGCAGGCTGGCACGTTGCAACTGGTAGTCGATCTGCTGGCTCATGCGCTCGATCTGGCTCTGCAGCACGCGCGCCTGCTCACGCTCAGTGGCGCGCTGCTGCATGCTTTCACCCACCCCCTGCAGCACCGCCAACGGGGTCTTCAGGCTGTGCGCCAGGTCGCCCAGTGAGTCGCGGTAACGCTGGCGCTGTTCACGCTCGCTACGCAGCAGACGGTTGAGCGAGCCGGTCAATCGCAGCAATTCACGCGGGTGCTCCGCGCTCAACCCGTCCCGCGCGCCGGCCTCCACCTCATCCAGCTCGTGGCTCAGCCGCCGCAGTGAGCGTAGCCCCCAGGTCAGGCCAGCCCAGAGCAACACCAACAAGGCCAACAAGGCCGCGCCAAACCCCAGGTAGAGTTTTTCACGCAGCCCATCGAGGGTTTGCCTGTACTCACGCACCGGCTGCAGGGCAACGATGCTATAGGCAGCGCTTTGACCGCCGAGCAGCTTGATCTCGACGTCATAGACGAAGAATTCTTCACCGTCGGCCTGGTGGATACGGGCGAATTCGTTGCCGCGCCCGTCATAACGCGGCTGGTAATTGATGTTCTGGTCGGTCGTGGCCCGCGACCGCCAGACCAGCTTGCCCTCGCGGTCGAAGATATAGCCGAGCAAACCGGTATAGGGCAGGTTGTAGCGCTCGTCCGGCAACAACGCGGGCATCTGCAACTGGCCATGCTCGATACGCGCCGCGGAAATCAGTGTGGTCACATCCGAGGCCAGCCGTTGCTCGATCGATTCCTGCAGGGCCAGGCTGAAAGCCTTCTGCAATGCGGGCAGCAGCGCCAACATGAACAGCACCGCCAGCACCGCCGCCGCGAGCATCAGGCGCACCCGCAGCGAACGGATCATCGGCAGCGCTCGGTGAACAGGTAGCCAAGCCCGCGCACCGTGTCGATCGGTTTGAAGGCATGTTCGCCCTCGAGCTTGCGCCGCAGGCGACCGACCAGCACTTCGATGACGTTGGGGTCGCGCTCCTCGTCGCCGGGGTAGAGCTGCTCCATCAGGCGGTCTTTGGCCACGACCTGCTGGTGATGGCGCATGAGGTATTCGAGGATGCGGTACTCGTAGGCCGTCAGTGCCAGCGGCTGCTCATCCAGGGTCGCCTGCTTGCGGTTGAGGTCCAGTACAAGGGGGCCTGCGGCGATGGTCGACTGGGTGAAGCCGCTGGAGCGGCGCAGCAGCGCATTGAGGCGTGCTTCGAGCTCTTCGAACTGGAAGGGTTTGACCAGGTAGTCGTCGGCACCGGCGGCCAGGCCTTCGACCTTGTCCTGCCAGTTGCCGCGAGCGGTGAGGATAAGAATGGGAAAGGTCTTGCCCTGGCTGCGCAGGCGGCCGATCAGTTCCAGGCCGCTGATACCCGGCAGGCCCAGGTCGATCACAGCCAGGTCGAAGTGGAATTGCTCAGCTTGGTACAGCGCTTCCTCGGCATCGGCCACAGCTTCGATCACATGGCCGCTTTCGCCAAGACGCGTGTAGAGGTGGTGCCTTAGCAGGGCTTCGTCCTCGACCACCAGCAGTTTCATTCGGTTCTCCTTAGTTGTGATACCTGTGCCGGCCTCCTCTGCGGCACGCCGGCGCCCACAGCGAGTGATGGGAGCGGTTTAGCCGCGAAGAGGCTGGCACAGAATACCGCGTGTCCTCAGAACTTGTAGTTCGCCGAAAGGTAAGTCTGTGCACTGCTGGTCAGGCGCAGGGTGCCATCTTTCGGCCCACCGCTTTCACCCACTTCGGTGGCAGCATTGGTGCGCAGGTAACGGTAGCCCAACTCCACCGAGGCCTTGTCGGTAATTTCCTGGATCACACCGGCCTGCAGGCCCACGGCGTAACCATAATCGGTATCGCGGCTGGCGCCCGGCGAATCCTGGGTCAGCTTGGTCATGCCCAGGCTGCCACCGCCGAACAGTTTGGTGGTATCCCCTACGGGCAGGAACAGGTCATAGCTGCCCAGCAGGTTCTCCTGGCGCAGCTTGAGGCCGCTGTGGTCGCCGGAGACGTTATCGTAGGTCATGTAGTAGCGGCCCTGGTCGTTGATCTTACCCAGGCGCACGCCCCAGGTATTGTCCTTGCCAATGATGCCGTCGGCGTTCAGGTTGTCGGTATTGCGCTGCAGCAGGCCGGACTTGCGCACCTTGTCGCTGGTCTGGCCGTAGGTGAGGCTGGCAAAGTTGTCGTCAGCGGCCTGGGCAGTGGTAATGCCAGCGGCACAGACGGCCATGGCGGCAAGCAGGGTATTGAAGGTTTTCATGGCTTGGTCACTCCTGTTGAATGCGCTGTTTCTGTCTGGAAGCTAGAGTAAGCAGGGTGCCCTGAACCGCGCCTGAACCCGGCCTGAACCTCGGCTGAACGATTCGTTTGCCAAAACAAGGAGTAGTGAACATGCGTGCCCTGCTGGCTCTGACCCTGATGTGCAGCGCCGCTCTTGCCCAGGCGGCAGTAGTGACCCGCGATATCCCCTACCAGGATGCCGACGGCAAACGCTTTGTCGGCTACTACGCCTATGACGATGCGCTGGAGGGCAAACGCCCGGGCATTGTCGTGGTGCATGAATGGTGGGGGCTGAACGACTATGCCAAGCGTCGCGCCCGCGACCTCGCGGCCCTGGGCTACAAGGCGCTGGCCATCGACATGTACGGCGACGGCAAGCACACCGAGCATCCGCAGGATGCCCAGGCATTCATGGCCGAAGCGATGAAGGACCCGGCTGGCGCGGCCAAGCGGTTCGACGCAGGCCTGGACCTGCTAAAAAAACAGCCGAACGTCAATAAGCACCAACTGGGCGCCGTCGGTTACTGCTTCGGCGGCAAGGTGGTGCTCGATGCAGCCCGGCGTGGTGAGAAGCTGGACGGCGTGGTGAGCTTCCATGGTGCGTTGGCGACCCAGACACCAGCCAAGCCTGGCGTGGTTCGGGCCGACATACTGGTCGAGCACGGCGCCGCTGACAGCATGGTCACCCCAGAACAGGTGGCAGCGTTCAAGGCGGAAATGGACGCGGCCAAGGTCAACTACCAGTTCATCAGCATTGCCGGGGCCAAGCATGGCTTTACCAACCCGGACGCCGACCGTTTGAGCCACGGCGAGCACGGCGGCCCGGACATCGGTTATAACAAGGCGGCAGATGAAAGCTCGTGGGCGGACATGCAGGCGTTCTTCAAGAAAGTGTTCAAGTAGAACGTTGTGGGGCCACGCCGCGGCCCCACCTCCCACACAGCCACATTTGGCTGGCACAATAGCCGCCATGAACAGATTGCCTTCCTGCTGCGCCCCGCTCAAGCATCACTGGCCGCTGCCCCGCCCCCTCCCCGGCGCGGTACTGGTCAGTTGCGCCTTCGACCCGGCCCTGCTGGCTGCCGACGATTTCCAGCGTGCCGGCATCGTGCCCAGTGCCAGCCTGCAGCGTTCGGTAGCCAAACGCCAAGCCGAGTACCTGGCGGGGCGTATCTGCGCCCGTGCAGCCCTGCAACGCCTGGATGGCCGCGACTACGTACCCGGCACTCACGATGATCGCTCCCCCATCTGGCCCGCAGGCATTCGCGGTTCCATCACCCACGGCAAAGGCTGGGCGGCGGCCGTGGTTGCGACCGAAGGCGACTGCCCTGGCCTGGGCCTGGATCAGGAAGCGCTGCTTACGGACGAGCGCGCTGAGCGCCTAATGGGCGAAATTCTCACACCGCCGGAGCTTGAGCGCCTGGACCGCGGCCAGCCAGGCCTGGGAGTCACCCTGGCCTTCTCGCTGAAAGAAAGCCTGTTCAAGACGCTCTACCCCCTGACCCACCAGCGCTTCTATTTCGAGCACGCCGAGGTGCTGCAGTGGTCGGCCGATGGCCTGGCACGCCTACGCCTGCTCATCGACCTGTCGCCCGAGTGGCGCCACGGTGCCGAACTGCAAGGCCAGTTCTGCGTGCAAGACGGTCAACTGCTCAGCCTGGTCAGCGCCTGAGCCTTACAGGGGCGCCTGCTCGCGGGGCCAGCTCAGGCTGAAACAAGCACCGCCCAGCGTTTCGCTGCGGCCCACCATGGCCCGGCCGGCATGCCAGTAGATGATCCTGCGCACGATCGACAGGCCCAGGCCATGCCCGCCAGACGCGCGGGTGCGACTGTCGTCCAGGCGGGTGAAGGGCGTAAAGATACGGTCCCAGTAGCCTTCGGGAATACCCGGCCCGTCATCCTCGACATCGATGCGACAGCGCTGCTGGCCAAGCTGGTAGCTCAGACGCACCTCGGACACGGCATGACGCAGGGCATTGCTGACCAGGTTCTGCAAGGCCCGGTGCAGGTAACGTGGCTCGGCTTCTACCCAGGCGCCGTCGGCGTCCTGCACCTGGCAATCGCCGCGCACCAGCCTGACCTGGGTATTGAGCGGTGCCAGCTCTGCGATCACCCGGGCCAGCAGGGCATCCAGGTCGACCCGCTGAAACTGCAGCGCAGGCGCGCCCTGCTCCAGCCGGGCATAGGTCAGCATCTCATCCACCAGCTTGTCCAAGTCCTGGATATCACCGTCCATGCCCGCCAGGTGCTTGGCGCGGGCCTGCTCGGTCGGCGCGCTTTCGATCATTTCCAGGCCAAAGCGCAACCGCGCCACCGGGGTACGCAGTTCGTGGGACACCGCTCTAACCAGTTCGCGCTGCATGCTGAGCGAGCGCTGCAGGTGCTCGGCCATGCCATTGAACGCCGCCGCCAGGCGCCCCACCGAGTCGGCGTCGCCTGCCGGCACACGGGTTTCCAGGCTGCCCTGAGCAATACGCGTGGCGGCGATTTCCAGGCCCGACACACGCCGCTCCAACTGACGCACCAGCAGGTAGACCACCAGGCCGATCAGGCACAGGCCAAGGAACGCGATGAGTATCAGCAACTGCGGTGGGTAGGGGTTGAGCTGATGCAGCGGGCCAATCTCCAGCACCCAGGGTGAGCCCGGCAAGCCGGCGAACACGCGGATCGAATCGCCGTCCTTGCCCAGCGCCATGACGGTGTCACCCTCCTCTACCCGCCGCCGCTGGTCATCGTCCAGGCTGACCCGCTCCAGGCGTTGCAGTGCGACGCCAAAACCGAACCCCTTGCTCTGCTTCAATTGCGCCAGGCGCTGCTGCTGGTCGGCCACCGGGTAGCGCACCAGTTCGTCGATCAGTAAATAAAGGGTGGCCCGAGCCAGTTGTTCGCTGACTTGTTTGACCTCGGCGACCAGCAACAGGTCTTGCTGGCCGACCTTGCGCAACACCTGGGCGGCATGTGGCCCGGTTTTCTCCACCACTACCAGGCCTCGGTACAAACGTGCCCGCTGGCCGCCGTCAAGGGTGCGCGCCGACATGGGTTGCAAGCCCAGCGGTACACCTAGCAGGCGCTCCCACATCACCAGGGAGCGCTTGCGTTCGGTGTCGTTCTGTTGGGCCAGGTTGTCGGCCATCAGGCTGAACGTGCCTTGGGCCAGGCGCTCGCGGTGCTGGGCGGCGCGCACCTGGTTGGTCAGGTGCAGGCTGAGCACCCCCAGCAGGGCCACCAGCACCAGCACAGCGAGCATACCGCCGTAAATGCGCAGAAAGATCGAGTTGTTCATGGCGCGTCGCCGACGAACAGGTAACCCTTGCTGCGCAGGGTCTTTATCAGCCGTGGGTGGACGGGATCATCGCCGATCTTGGGGCGGATCCTGGAGATACGCACATCGATGGAGCGGTCCTGGCCGTCGTAACCGACCCCGCGCAGGGCGGTGAAGATCTGCTCGCGTGACAGCACCCGCCCGGCGTTGCTGGCCAGCAGCCAAAGCAGGTCGAACTCGGCACCGGTCAGCTCGATCGGCTGTTCGCCGAGCCAGGCTTCGCGCAGGCGGTTGTCGATGCGCAGCGCGCCGAACACCAGGTCGCTGCGCTTGCCTTCTGCCGGCTCGCTACGCCTCAGCAGGGCCTGGATACGCGCCAACAACAGGCGCGGCCGCACCGGCTTGCACACATAGTCGTCAGCGCCCAGGTCCAGGCCCTGAACCTGGTCAAGTTCATCGCTGCGGGCGGTCAGCATGAGGATCGGACCAGCATATTGGCCGCGCACGCGACGGCAAATGCTCAGGCCATCTTCGCCGGGCAGCATGAGGTCGAGGATCACCATGTCTGGCTGGCTGTCGACGATACGCCGTGCGGCGCGGCCACCATCGCCCTCGACCGACACTTCGAAACCGTTGGCCTGCAGGTATTCGGCCGTGAGCTCAGCCAGGCGCTGGTCGTCCTCGACAATCAGGATGCGGGGTAAGGGTTGGTCCATGGCGCTGCCTTTGATTGTAGTTTTTGCTTTGCCCGTAATGTTTGCCCTTCACCAAAAGGCAACATCGCCCCCGGATACTACGTCCCGCACCGGACGCTGCCAACCTGACCCGAAAAGGCCCTGGACTGAACCGTTTTTTGTGCTAGGGTTCGCGCCCTGAAAAATCTGCCGTGGGGCAGCGAGCAGCCGAAAAATACTGCAAACCACTTGGCACAAGGCCTACAGCGAATACCCACTCTTCACTCACAAAGTACGCACAACTTATCCACAGGCGCTCGCCTTGCAAAGCCCCCAATACCGCATTATCTTGTATCCCCATCGCAGCGAACCACTAGATATTGGGTTTCGCGCAAAATCACAATCACAAGTCAGCAGTCAAATTCAAGCGATTTTTCTGGCTGAACTTCCGGTGATTTCAGCAGCCAAACCGCTCCTGCGGAGGCGACCGAGGCAAGCCCTCCTGGGCATTGTTCGGGTATGAGTGTTGCAGGCATTGCCAGGCACTCATCAGCAACAGTTTTTGGGCGTAAGCCCAGAATCTTTGACTTCGGCCAGGGAGCGGCAGGTTATTGCCCTTATTCCTGAGTCTGTCCCGAAGTCGGTACGCCCGAGCGGGCGGATGCGCACGCATGACGCATCCCCGCCCGGGCCAATCGAGCAAGTGGACGGAACGGTGGGCGCCCAAAAGGCGCCTGAACAATAGAAACAGTGGAGACACCCACCCATGCAAACCGACACAACTCGCGAGAACCCGCAGGCGTTGGCGCCGCAGGCCGCCGATTCCAACCAGGATCTGGCAGCCACCGCCCCAGGCCAACTGCGCGTGATCAAGCGTAACGGCACTGTCGTCCCCTACACCGACGACAAGATCACCGTGGCCATCACCAAGGCGTTCCTCGCAGTTGAAGGTGGCACCGCCGCCGCCTCGTCGCGCATCCACGACACCGTCGCGCGCCTGACCGAGCAGGTCACCGCCACGTTCAAGCGTCGCATGCCATCGGGTGGCACCATCCACATCGAAGAAATCCAGGACCAGGTCGAACTGGCCCTGATGCGTGCCGGCGAGCAGAAAGTCGCCCGCGACTATGTGATCTACCGCGACCAGCGCGCAAAAGAGCGCGCCACCCGTGCCAACTCCGATGCCGTGGTCGAGCCGCACCCAAGCATCCGCATCACCCTGGCCGACGGCAGCCTGGCGCCGCTGGACATGGCCCGCTTGAACACCATCATCAGCGAGGCCTGCGAAGGCTTGGCCGAAGTCGACGGCGACCTGATCCAGCGCGAAACCCTCAAAAACCTGTACGACGGCGTGGCCATCAAGGACGTCAATACCGCCCTGGTGATGACCGCCCGTACCCTGGTCGAGCGTGAGCCGAACTACTCGTTCGTCACCGCCCGCCTGCTGATGGACACCCTGCGCGCCGAAGGCCTGGGCTTCCTGAACGTTGCCGACAGCGCCACCCACCACGAGATGGCCGACCTGTACGCCAAGGCCCTGCCGGCCTATGTCGCCAAGGGCGTCGAGTTCGAATTGCTGAACCCAGCCCTGGCCGACTTCGACCTGGAGAAGCTGGGCAAGGCGATCGACCACGAGCGCGACCAGCAATTCACCTACCTGGGCCTGCAAACCCTGTACGACCGTTACTTCATCCACAAGGATGGCGTGCGCTTCGAGCTGCCGCAGGTGTTCTTCATGCGTGTGGCCATGGGCCTGGCGCTGGAAGAGAAAGACAAGGAAGCCCGTGCGATCGAGTTCTACAACCTGTTGTCGTCCTTCGACTACATGGCCTCGACCCCGACCCTGTTCAACGCCGGCACCCTGCGCCCGCAGCTGTCGAGCTGCTACCTGACTACCGTGCCGGACGATCTGTCGGGTATCTACCACGCGATCCACGATAACGCCATGTTGTCGAAATTCGCCGGTGGCCTGGGCAACGACTGGACCCCGGTGCGTGCATTGGGCTCGTACATCAAAGGCACCAACGGTAAATCCCAGGGCGTCGTGCCGTTCCTGAAAGTGGTCAACGACACCGCCGTCGCCGTCAACCAGGGTGGCAAGCGCAAAGGTGCTGTCTGCGCCTACCTGGAAACCTGGCACCTGGACATCGAAGAATTCATCGAGCTGCGCAAGAACACCGGTGATGACCGCCGTCGTACCCACGACATGAACACCGCCAACTGGATCCCTGACCTGTTCATGAAGCGCGTCTTCGATGACGGCAAGTGGACCCTGTTCTCGCCGTCGGAAGTGCCGGACCTGCACGACCTGACCGGCAAGGCCTTCGAAGAGCGCTACGAGTACTACGAAGCCCTGACCGAGTACAACAAGATCAAGGTGTTCAAGACCATCCAGGCCAAAGACCTGTGGCGCAAGATGCTGTCGATGCTGTTCGAGACCGGCCACCCATGGCTGACCTTCAAGGACCCGTGCAACCTGCGTTCGCCGCAGCAGCACGTGGGCGTGGTCCACAGCTCCAACCTGTGCACCGAGATCACCCTGAACACCAACAAGGACGAGATCGCGGTCTGCAACCTGGGCTCGATCAACCTGCCGAACCACATCGTCGATGGCAAGCTGGACACCGCCAAGCTGCAACGCACCGTGAACACCGCCGTGCGCATGCTCGACAACGTGATCGACATCAACTACTACTCGGTGCCGCAAGCCCGTAACTCGAACTTCAAGCACCGCCCGGTCGGGCTGGGCATCATGGGCTTCCAGGATGCGCTGTACCTTCAGCACATCCCGTATGGCTCCGATGCGGCCGTCGAGTTCGCCGACAAGTCCATGGAAGCCGTCAGCTACTTCGCTATCCAGGCGTCCTGTGACCTGGCCGACGAACGTGGCGCCTACGAGACCTTCCAGGGTTCGCTGTGGTCCAAGGGCATCCTGCCGCTGGATTCGCAACAGATCCTGATCGAAGCCCGTGGCCAGAAGTACATCGACGTCAACCTGGAAGAAACCCTGGACTGGGCGCCGGTGCGGGCTCGCGTACAAAAAGGTATTCGTAACTCGAACATCATGGCCATCGCGCCAACCGCGACCATCGCCAACATCACCGGCGTGTCGCAGTCCATCGAGCCGACCTACCAGAACCTGTACGTGAAATCGAACCTGTCGGGCGAGTTCACCGTGATCAACCCGTACCTGGTCCGTGACCTGAAGGCCCGCGGCCTGTGGGACTCGGTGATGATCAACGACCTGAAGTACTACGACGGTTCGGTACAGCAGATCGAGCGTATCCCGCAAGAGCTGAAAGACCTGTACGCCACCGCGTTCGAAGTCGAGACCAAGTGGATCGTCGATGCCGCCTCCCGTCGCCAGAAGTGGATCGACCAGGCCCAGTCGCTGAACCTGTACATCGCCGGCGCGTCGGGCAAGAAATTGGACGTGACCTACCGCATGGCCTGGTACCGTGGCCTGAAAACCACCTACTACCTCCGTGCCCTGGCCGCGACCAGCACCGAGAAGTCGACCATCAACACCGGCAAGCTCAACGCCGTGTCCAGCGGTGGCGACAGCGCCCCGGTCCAGGCCGCTGGCCCGGCGCCGGTGCCGAAAGCCTGCGCGATCGACGAGCCTGACTGCGAAGCCTGCCAGTAAGGCCTGAATGCCGCACGGGGTGCCTATGGGTGCCCCGTGCGGCTTTTTTGTATCCGCGCCTTAGAGAAACCTTGCCCTTTGCCCACCGCTCACACGGCTCGGTAAAAGAACAGGACCTCTCAAAAAAGGACGCAAGCCCATGGCGCGGAAAAAAGTGGCAACTCGCAAGATTGGCCGCAATGCTGAAACCGGCCGTTTCACCTCGGTTGAACAGGCACGCAAACACCCTAAGACACACATTGTCGAAACGCTGCATGCCCCTCACAGACACTGCTTGCCTGACCGGGCCTGATCGTCCGCAAGCCGGCCCCACAGGTACTGGACCGCCCTCCAGCCAAGCGCGATACCTGTGGGCACTGGCTTGCTGGCAAGGAGGCCGGCACCGCTAGCATGCACCCTTCAAAAACACCATATGATGTGCCTTGAAATTTAAACTGGCACAACATATAGGTTGGCGCTACACTCTTCCCCCATACAGGACGACACCCGATTCGTGAACGGACGCACGCAAAACCGGTCGAAAAAGTTACCCTCGCCGGCACGACATGCGCCCCGATCGAAGGTGAATTCCGGTATACTTTGCGCCCTCTGAAAAGCGCACCATTCAATTGTCCTGGCCCCTCCCAGAGGCTGGCCAGGTACAAGCCAGAACACATTCAGATGTAAACGAGAGTCAGCCTCTCGCGCTGTCCATTCGCCGTTACGGCCTTGCGTCAGGCATCACATTCTTAACATCCAACCGGTTGCCCCAGGGCGACCCTCAAGCAGGAGCCAAACCATGCTGAGCTGGGACGAATTCGACAAGGAAGACGGCGAAGTAGCCGCCAAAGGCAACACCCCTGCGCAGGCCACCGCCGCCGCCACCCTCGACAAGCTCGACAGCGCTGGCGGTGCCGCCGCCCTGGAAGCCCGTGCCGCCACCGCGTCCGACTCCGACGCCGTGAAGCGCGCCAAGGCTGCGCTCGACGCCCTCGACATCGCTGAAGGCCTGGCTGAACTGGAAGGCTCTTCGGCCCGCGTCGCGGTGGACGAAAAGCGCATGATCAACTGCCGCGCCGACCTCAACCAGCTGGTACCGTTCAAGTACGACTGGGCCTGGCAAAAGTACCTCGACGGCTGCGCCAACCACTGGATGCCGCAAGAGGTCAACATGACCGCCGACATCGCCCTGTGGAAGAGCCAGGACGGCCTGACCGAAGACGAGCGCCGTATCGTGATGCGCAACCTCGGCTTCTTCTCCACTGCCGACTCGCTGGTAGCCAACAACCTGGCCCTGGCCGTGTACCGCCTGATCACCAACCCCGAGTGCCGCCAGTACATCCTGCGCCAGGCGTTCGAAGAGGCGATCCACACCCACGCCTACCAGTACTGCATCGAGTCGCTGGGCATGGATGAAGGCGAGATCTTCAACATGTACCACGAGATCCCGTCGGTCGCGAAGAAAGCCGCCTGGGGCCTGAGGTACACCCGCGCCATCTCCGACCCGGAGTTCAACACTGGCACGGTCGAAACCGACAAAGAGCTGCTGCGCAACCTGATTGCCTACTACTGCGTACTCGAAGGCATCTTCTTCTACTGCGGCTTCACCCAGATCCTGTCCATGGGCCGCCGCAACAAGATGACCGGCGTTGCCGAGCAGTTCCAGTACATCCTGCGTGACGAGTCGATGCACCTGAACTTCGGTATCGACGTGATCAACCAGATCAAGATCGAGAACCCACACCTGTGGGACGCCGCGATGAAGGAAGAAGCGACCCAGATGATCCTGCAAGGGACCCAGCTGGAGATCGAATACGCCCGTGACACCATGCCACGCGGGGTGCTGGGCATGAACGCGGCGATGATGGAGGACTACCTCAAGTTCATCGCCAACCGCCGCCTGACCCAGATCGGCCTGAAGGAAGAGTACCCAGGGACCACCAACCCGTTCCCGTGGATGAGCGAGATCATGGACTTGAAGAAGGAGAAGAACTTCTTTGAGACGCGAGTGATCGAGTATCAGACAGGTGGGGCACTGAGCTGGGATTGAGGCGGAGCAAACTTCTAGCGCCTAAATAGCCCCGTGCAATGCGGGGCTACTGACACTTCGCGGATAAATCCACTCCTACAGATTCAGCTCAACACTCAGGCCAAGTGCGCCTGCCCCCGCAAATGCTCAGCCAGCATGTCAACGAATGCGCGCACCTTGGCCGAGCCGTACTTGCTCTCGCGGTGCAACACATGAATCGGCCAGGGCGCTTCCTCATATTCGGCGAGGATCACCTGCAGTTGCCCGCTGGCGATCTCATCAACCACCTGGTACGACAACAGCCGGGCGATTCCGAGGCCACCTACTGCCGCGGCGATCGCGCCGTCGTTACTGGTCACAGTCAGCCTGGGCTGCATGCGCACCATCGTCGGCTGGTCGGTCACACCGAAGCGCCAGCCGGCACGAGGCGACAGGTTGGTGGTGGCGATCACTGCATGATCGGGCAAGTCCGCGGGGTGCTGCGGCACGCCGTGGCGCGCCAGGTACTGCGGCGAAGCGCAGAGCATGCGCCGCACCTTGCCCACGCGCAGGGCCTTGAGGCCGGAATCGGGCAACGGGCCGATGCGCACGGCCACATCCATGCCCTCTTCCACCATGTTGACGATACGGTCCAGGAAGTAGGCCGACACGTCCACCTCGGGGTACTGCTGCAGGTACCGCACGATGCAGGGCATGACGAACTTTTTGCCGAACAGGATGGGCGCGGTCACCGCCAACTCCCCCTTGGGCGTGGCGTTGATGCCGGCGGCGGCTTCGTTGGCCTCGCTGATGCTGGCAAGGATGTGTCGGGAGTCTTCCAGATAGCGGCTGCCGGCCTCGGTCACGCGTACACTGCGGGTGGTGCGCAGCAGCAGCTTGACCCCGAGCTGGTCTTCGAGAGCGCTGACGGCACGGGTGACGGCGGCCGGCGAGATGTCCAGGCGGCGGGCGGCGGCAGCGAAGCTTTCCAGCTCGCCAACGGCGACAAATACCTTCATCAGGTGAATCTGGTCCATGCCGGCTCCTGGGCCTCGAGGATGGCGGGATTATCTGCTATCTGCATAGTTTGCGCTGCCTGGGCCGCATCTATCGACGGCACAGACAGCTTCAGAGCGCCAGCACCAGTGCCTGCGCCCCCTCCTCTAGCCTGGCAGGCACAGCGCAGCAAATCAGTACCGTACCGTTCTCCGGCAGCTCGGCAGGCGGATTTGGGTAATGCACCTGCCCGCTCACCAGCCTGGTCTTGCAGGTGCCGCATGACCCTCCGCGACAACTGAAATCCGGCGAGAGCCCACGCGCCTCAGCCAGTTCCAGCAGGGTGCCGCTGGCGGGCGCCCACCGGGCCTCTTTGGCTGAACTGGCGAAGTATACCGGTACCGGCTCGCTGGCCGCGGGCGGCTGCTGCAGCACCGGCTGGTTGTCGTTGCCATGGCGCCGGAGCGTCGAAGGGCCGAACGCTTCGGCATGGATGCGCCCATCCGGCACGTGTACGGCGCGCAAGCCTTCGTAAAGGTCCTGGGTGAAGCTGGCCGGGCCACACAGGTAGAAATCGTAATCGTCCAGCGGCAGCGCTGCCTTGACCTGCTCAATGCCGAGGCGACCGGCATGCTCATAGTCGCGCCCTGGTAACGCTTCGGGCTCCGGCTGGCTCAACGCGCGATGCACAGTCAACAGGGCTCCGGCCTGCCGCTGCAATTGGCCAAGCTCCCGCTGGAATGGCAGTTCGGCAAGGCTACGAGCGCCTTGGAACACGTGAATACGCCGCCCCGTCCGCATCGCCAACTGTTCACGGAGCATGGCCATCAGCGGGGTAATGCCCACGCCTGCGCCAATCAGCACCAGGGGCCGATCGCTGTCGCCCTGCAAGGTGAAGCTGCCCATCGGCAGGCGCACCTGCAACGTGTCGCCGACGGCAATCTGTTCATGCAGGTAACGCGATGCCGGGCCCTGAGCCTTGACGCTGATGCGCAGATGGCCATCGGACGGCGCACTGGACAGGCTGTAGGTTCGAATCAATGGAGCAGCGCCCGCCAGGGGAATACGCACAGGAATATGCTGACCGGGAGCAAAGGGAACCGGTCCATCGGCGGCCAGGTAGAACGAACGGATATCGCGGCTTTCCTGCTCTACCCGCAGCACGCCCCACGTCAGCCACTGGCGTTGCCGCTCACGCTGCTGCAGGCGCTGTTCGGCTTCTGCCCAGGTGCCTGTCATCAGGCTGGTCGGCGAGTATTCCTGAAAGGCCCAGCGCAAGGAAATAGCCGCGCGGCGCAGCACTACCTGTTCGACCATCAGCGTCCAAAGCCGCTCGGCGCCTTCGAAGGCCTCGATCAACGGGCTGTCGAGGATCACTTCGGTGCGACCAGTCACCTGTAGCACGTTGCCGTTGCTGAAATCGACGAACAACAAGCCCGCCTGGGGGTTTTCCAGCAGGTTGCCAAGGGTGTTGAAATGCAGGTTGCCGGCATAGTCGGGGATGGTCAGGCGGTTGCTTTCAACCTTGACGAAACCGGGGCGCCCACCTCGATGGGAAACGTCCACCGCACGATGCCCTTGCGGCAGGTCGACGTAACTGGCGACAAAAAAGGTGTCGGCATTCTCGATCATCTGCACCGCGTGGCTATCCAGCGCTGTGGAGTCCAGCCGCCCTTGCGCGGGCTCATCAACACGGCGGTAGACGCGTTGCTGGATGTACTGCGGGCAATTGCCGAACGACTGCTCCACCTCGACCTCGAGCGAACCGCCGAACGACTGCCGGATCAGCCCATTGATACGGTTGCGTCGACGGGTATGCAACTCAATGCCGAGCAAGCCAATGGCCCCGCCAACCACCATCCCTGGCGTAGCCGGGTCATCGCCAGGGCGGTCGGTTTCGATCAGCAGGCGCTTTGGATCGGGCGAACTGGCGAAGCCCTCCGGGCCTTCGAGCACCGTCGCCCAAGGCTTGCCATGCGCGTCCACGGTGCCTGCCACCAGGAACGGCAACTGGTGATAGAACGCGCGGTGCTGATCAGGCATGTGGTCACGGATGACCTTCTGCCCGAACGCCTCCATGCGCTCTGCCACCCCCACCTGTTCCTGCAGGCGTTTCTCGCCAGCGTGCCAAGGCGAAGTTCGAGGAGCTGGTTGTCGCGCCATGGCGGCATACCTCGTGTTGATGATCGCTCAGACGCTGGTCTGCAGGCCCACAGCGGTACGTGGCATGGCAACGAAACCGGGCAACGCCTCAATGCGCGCCAACCAGGCGCGCACATTCGGGTACGGCTCCAGCGAAACGTTGCCCTCTGGGGCGTGGGCAATATAGGAGTAGTTGGCAACATCGGCGATGGTCGGCTCGTTGCCGGCCAGGAACGGTGTCTTGGCCAGCTCGCCGTCTATCACCTTGAGCAGGGTGTGAGCACGGCCAATGACTTCGTCCGTGTTGAACGAAGCACCAAATACCGTGACCAGACGCGCGGCGGCAGGGCCGAAGGCCAGCGGCCCAGCGGCGACCGACAACCAGCGTTGCACCCGAGCCGCGCCCACCGGGTCTTGAGGCAACCATTGGCCACCCTTGTCGTAAGTGCTGGCCAAATAAATGAGGATGGCGTTGGAATCGGCAATGACAGTGCCATTGTCGTCGATCACCGGCACCTGGCCAAAAGGATTGAGGGCAAGAAACGCTGGCTGCTTGTGTGCGCCCTTGGCCAGGTCGACAAACACCAGCTCGGTAGGCAGGTTCAGCAGCGACAGCATCAACTCGATGCGGTGGGCGTGGCCGGATTTGGGGAAATTGTAGAGTTTGATCATGCTCTGCGCTCCAGGGTAGGCACCGGTTGGTGCGTGTGGAGCACATGCTGCGCTGATTCGGCTGGCAGCGGAATCAGCGTGGCGGGGAAACCATAATTTCGCTTGGCGAAATAATTGGGTCGTTATTTTTCCGAGCGCTGGTAACGATACAGGCTTCGCGCAGCCTCGATTACCTGCGGCACACAGGCTTGAATGTCTTCCTCGGTCATTTGATCGAGCAACTCGAAATTATCCTCAAGGCCATGCAACGAAATAGCATTGAGCAGCTGTGCCTGCTCTGGCGGCAACTCGCCCCAACCGGCAACCTGGGTGCCGCGCATGTAGCCAAAGCACCATTCCTCCATGATGACCACTGCCCCTTCCTCGGCGTCGCTTTCCTCGAACAGCGGCTCGAAGCGGTCCAGGTCATCCGCCAGGGCTTCGGCTACCTGATTGGCATAACGCAGCATCAGTGCGGTATAGGCTTCTTCGTGAGCAGGCTTCTTGAACTTCGGCACCTTGCCCCCGGCGACGGTGGGCAGCCATTGCTCAGGGTTCACGCGGGTCGGGGAGCTGGCCAGGGCGGTGAAGAAGCCATTGAGCTCCGCCAGGTTGAGCACCGAATAATCGTTGCCGTAAGTGATCAACAGGTCTTCGAGGCGGTCGAGTTCTTTTTCGCTGAGAGCGGGGAGCATGGAGGATTTCCTGAAAAGCAAACGTGCACGCACCCTAGCACAGCACGCACCAGAAGACTGCCCGCAGCCGAGCGGCTACGGGCAGTTTCCCTAGCGGGGTAACCAGGTATGCAGGCGCGATTGCGTGCCTGTGCCGATCAGTAGCCATAGAAGGATTCGACACTTGCGTGGGCACAGCTGCCCAGCCATGTGTACGCCTTTTTTCTGCAGGTCGATCTCGCCCCCGGCAAACCCATAGCTCGACCTCGCCGTTGAACCACTCCCAGTGCGGGTAGCTACGATTACAGGCATCTGGAGTACCAGTTGGTCCAACATCTCGGACCAGGTATCGGAAACGTGCCCCGCGCCGAAACCGGCGATGACCAGGCCTTCGTAGCCTAGCGTCGGTATCGATTTCAACAGGGCAGTGTCCGCATCCAGGCAGGCCTCTAGCAGCGCAACCTGATGGTCGAGACGATGGGGAGTCGGCAGCACTGCACGTGGTGAGGGCGGGTGATAATAGGCCGCGACACCCTCCAGGACTTCACCCAGGGCGCCGCCTCCGGGTGACTCGAAAGCAGCCATCGCAAAGCTGTCGGTCTTGCGCACCCTTGCGGCACAGTGGATCTGGTCGTTGATGACAACCAGCACGCCACGCCCATGGCTGGGCTGAGCTAATGCCACTTGCGCTGCCGCCAGAAGATTGGCCGGCCCGTCACTTCCCGGTCGGTTGGCCGAGCGCATTGCACCGGTTAGCACCAAGGGCGTGTCAAAGGGCCAGAGCAGATCGAAGAAGTAAGCCGTTTCCTCCAGCGTATCCGTCCCTTGAGTCAGCATGACTGCCTGCGCGCCCCGCTCAACCTGCTCACATGCCCAGGCCAATACGTCGAGCAGCGCCTGAAAGGCGAGCGAGGCACTGGGCACCATGCCCAGCGTCGCCAGTTCGAGTTGCGCCATCTCGCGCAGTTCTGGCAGCAATGCCACCTGCTGCTCACAACCCAACGCGGGGATTACACCGCTCTGAAGCGTGCCGGCCTGCATACTGACCGTTCCACCCAGGCTGCCGATCGCAAGCCGAGGCAGTGCCGTAGTCGCTGTCATACATCACCTCCTGCCATCAGCCCTACCAGCGGTACTATCGCCAGCGTACTGATGGCCATGGACAACACATTGCCGATATAACCATGCATATGGCTCGGCAACCGATCGCTGATAGCCACAGCCAGCGGCGGTGCGACCAAAGCCCCCAGTACAGCGCTGATGATCACAACCTGCCAGTGGCCACCGTGAGTCAGGACGGCAGCAGGAACGACCGACACAATAGGAATGTACGTGGGATACCAGCTACGCACCTGCCATTGACGACGCCACACCAGCACACCCACCAAAGACGCCATAAACTGCCCTGTCACCATCTGCAGTACCAGTTGCGAGCCATAGGCCGGCCCAGCAGGGGCCACTAGGTAGGCCAACAGCAAG